>JBGOWL010000016.1:0-13010 GCA_041478585.1 Dehalococcoidia bacterium
CGTCAATAGCTTTCTCTTCAGGCAGTTTTAGAAAAGCATCGCCATCAGCACCCACAATCCCTTTGGCCAGGTCTGTTACATAGCCGCCATGATACCCGCCGTCAGGAATCTCATCCGGAAGACCAAAGGCTTGTTTGTAACGAGCATGAAGGGAACGATAGAAAGCCTCAATCTGACCACCAGCGTCATTCACATAGTATTCTTTCTCGACAGAGTAGCCAGCCGCAATCAGCACCCTGGCCAAGGTATCACCCATGATAGCCCCTCTGCCATGACCTACATGGAGGGGACCGGTAGGATTAACACTTACGAATTCGAGTTGCACCAGTTGGCCATTACCCAGATTGACGCAGCCATAGTCCTTGCCGGCACTACGGATGACTTCAACCTGACGGGCTAACCAATCACCTCTTAGAGTAAAATTGATAAAGCCCGGTGGTGCTATCTCCACTTTCTCGACCTCTGGAATAGGCGTGATCAGAAGGGCTACCTTCCTAGCTATTTCCAAAGGACTGACTCCAATAACCCGAGCCAGTTTCAGAGGAAAGCTACTGGCGTAGTCACCATGGACCGCACTCTGCGGATGTTCTACCACGATCTCGGGCAGAGCAACCTGTGGCAGCAAGCCCCTCTGCTGAGCTTCTCCAATCGCCTCTTTCAGAAGACTAGTGATCTTGCGTCTGAGCATGTGTTTCCTTCACCAAAGAAGTCACTGGAGAGTTCCCGTGAGCAATTCTCCAGCGGTCTCTTTGATCCTTTCTAGACTGATTCTTCGCCTCTTTCCCACAACTGAGCCACCTCTTCAGCAAGCAGGCGGTGATCCGGCTGTCTTAATCCCCGGTCACGTTGAAGCAAACGGACAGTCTCCTCACGGGCAGCCTCCAGAAGATCAACGTCGGAAAGCCTGGCCATGCGTAGATCCGGTAAACCACTCTGTTGAGTGCCAAAGAATTCACCGGGACCCCGTAGTCTCAGGTCTTCCTCAGCCAGCAAGAAACCATCCCGGGTTTGCTCGATGATTCTCAAACGCTCCCTCCCCTCCATAGAGGTAGTTCCTGACAGCAGCAGGCAATAGCTCTTGTGTTCTCCTCTTCCTACCCTACCTCGAAACTGATGAAGCTGTGATAGCCCAAAGCGTTCAGCTCCTTCTATTAACATCACCGCCGCATTGGGCACATCAATGCCCACCTCAACCACAGGAGTTGAAACCAGTATGTCAAGGTCACCATCCCTGAAGCATCTCATCACCGCTTCTTTCTCTGGCGCTGACATGCGGCCATGCAACAAACCGAGACGAAGGTCAGGGAAAACCTCTTGCGAAAGACGCTGATATTCAGCCACAGCAGCCGTCGCTTCAATGGCCTCGGATTCTTCTACCAATGGACAAACAACAAAAGCCTGCCTGCCCTCGGTTATCTTTCGACGGATAAAGGCATATGCTGCTTCCCTGTGCCTGGGCCCAAGCCACCTGGTTTCAATCTCAACTCTGCCCGGAGGGAGTTGGTCGATCACCGAAAGATCGAGGTCACCATAGATCGTCAAAGCCAGTGTTCGCGGTATCGGTGTGGCAGTCATAACCAGAACATGCGGGGTAGCCCCTTTTTGGCGAAGGGCAGAGCGTTGCAGCACTCCGAAGCGATGCTGTTCATCCACTACAGCCAACCCCAGCTGTTTGAACTCCACTCCTTTTTGTATCAATGCGTGAGTACCAATAACTAAGTGTACCTCACCTTGCCTGATGAGTTGCTGTAACCTGCGCTTTTCACCCTGGCTAAGGCTGCCGGTTAGTAGAGCCATGGTGAAGGGATATGGGGGAAGGGAAGGAAAACTGAGCAGAATCCCATCTCCATCCTCTGGCAGCCCAATTCTTGATATCAGCCTGGAAATACTGTTGAAGTGTTGCTCCGCAAGAACCTCGGTAGGAACCATGAGAGCTCCCTGATACCCGTTTGATGCCGCTACCAGCAACGCTGTCGTCGCTATGACAGTCTTCCCGCTGCCGACCTCACCTTGAAGCAAGCGGCACATAGGTCTCGATTTCCCCAGATCTGAGAGGATCTCTTCCAGAACCCTTTGCTGGGATGGGGTAAAAGTAAACGGCAAACTGCTCTTGAACCTGTCCAGCAGGCCGCTATCAGTCCTCAAGGCAACAGCTCGGTTCTCTTGCCATTCCTGTTTTCTGGCAAAGACTCCCACCTGGATAACGAAAAGCTCATCAAAGGCAAGCCTCCGCCTCGCTTCTTCCTTTGTCTGTTCATTATCGGGATAGTGGGCCTGCCATATGGCTTCGGAGAGCCCCATCAGCAAGCAGTGATCCCTCACCTCCCAAGGCAGGAAATCCACCACCTGAGGCACCCATTGGAGCACCACCTGCCTTACTAACTTGCGCACCGAACGATGGTACAATCCTTCAGTCAGTGGATAGACCGGAACTAGACGCCCGGTGTGAGCCAAATCCTCAGCCCCCAGAATCTCCCACTCGGGTGATTCAAATACCTTCTGCCCTTTGAAGAAGCCAACTCTCCCGGAGAGCACTATTTGAGAATTGGTTCGCAAGCTCTTGGCTAGATATGGTTGATTGAACCATACCACTCGCACATTACCTGTTTCATCCCCAACAATTGCCTCTGTGCCAGGTCTGCTCCCCAAGGTTACCTGTCGAGCCTCCCAAACAGTCGCTATGAGGGTTTGCTCTGACCCTGCTTCCAGCCCTGAAACCATTCTCTTGTTGCCATAGTCAAGATGGCGTCGTGGGAAGAAATAGAGCAGGTCTCTGATGGTACTGACACCCAGCTTGGCAAATTTTTTTGCTGTGGTGGAACCAACGCCATTAAGCACGGTAATGGGAGAGTCAAGTGCACCATCCGAGATTGTCTCTGCCCCTATCGGACTGGAAACCTCGGCAGGAGGCCGTTTGACTATTGCCTCTGCCCTTGCAGCGCCGGGAACCCCGGCAGGAGACTGTTTGCCAATCGAGACTTCATCCAGATACTGATGTACTCTTCCCACCCATGCCCTGCGTTCATTCCTGGTTAGATCAGCATAACGGAAATCAGAAGGGCAAACCTGGGTTAGAAACAAAGATATTCCTCTGTCCTCAGCTATGTTCAAATGCCTGCGAAGGTAAGTATCCAGCCCCCCAATCACTGCCACATCACCATAGCCATTAGCCTGTTCCAGCTCAAGGATCTTTGCTAACGCCTCGACACCTGGAGTGGGCAACTAGGACCCCCTAAAGGCAATTGGCTGCTTTCGCCAGACTCGAATCGTCCCGCTTGTGGGGAAGCCGCAAGGAGGGCAACGAAAACCTTTTGCCCCTCCTCTCACTCTCAGTTGTTTTCTCCGCCTCACCCTTTCCTTCTCTTAGAGCCACGACCAAAGCACCTGGCCCAGCATGTACTCCCAAGGCTGAACCAAGCCTGGCGATAATGGGGTGGCTCTGGGGCACAATGGATCTTATCTGCTCCGCCAAGCTCTCCGCTTCTTGCGACGAAGCACTGTGTACTACAGCTATGTCTTCAATCGGGCGGTGTTTTACGACAAATTCACACAGCCGCTCTATGCCTTTTGCATGGGTTCGCGCTACCCCAGACGGCCCAATAACACCAGCTTTTATGGTGAGAATGGGTCTTACTCTCACCAGCGATCCTATCAGTGTGCCAGCCTTACTTAAGCGACCACCTTTCAGCGCATACTTCAGAGTATCCAGCAGAGCAAGACCATGCGTTCTTGGAATAGCCTGACGCACTGCTTCAAGCACTTCCTCAATGCTTGCCCCAGCCTGGGCCTTCTTGGCAGCCGCAATAGCCATAAGCCCCAGCCCCATAGTCACCGACTGAGAGTCGATTACCTCAATGCGACATTTCTGTTTCAATGATTCCTTTCCCATCAGAGCCGAGTCATAGACAGCGCTCTGTTTAGAGGTAACCACAATGGAGACTATCTCATCGGTCTCCCGGGCCAGCTTGCCATAGACTTCAGCGAAATCGCCCGGTGCCGGCGCAGATGTGGTGGGATGGACATGCCCATCCAGCATTCTCCGATACAGTTCATCTGGACCAATATCCACTCCATCCCGGTACGACTTGTCGCCGAAGTGCACATATGCCGGCACAACAGTGATCCCAAGAGCGCTCGCTATTTCACGCGGGAGATCTGAGGTGCTATCAGTGACAATCTTTACCATTGATCTCCACCTCACATTTCCAGGTTTCTAGCCAAGCAGGAACGACATCTTGCAGATCAATGCGGGCTCGTACGACAGAATCCAACTGGCCGAGGAAGACTTGCTCAGTCGGTAGTGGTAGTGTGTGATGCTATTCCACAGAGGCAATATAGTGATAGTGCGGCTGCCCTCCGTAAACCAACTCTATCTCCAAATGAGGATACCCCTGACGAACTCTTTCAACAACTCCCTCTGCTTCATGACGCTTGGTACTCTTGCCATAGTAGATGGTGAGTATTTCGCTCTTCTCCACAACACTATCGAGGCCTGCAAGAACATCCCACAGAACTTGAGGAGGCTTGTCCCCAACAACAGCCAACTCACCATCAACAAACCCAATGGACTGCCTTCTTCCTATCTTCAGATTGCCAATCTTGGCGGAGCGCACCGCACGGGTCACTTCTACCGTTTTGACTGCCGATCCTGCCTCTTTCATCAGAGACGCATTCGTTTTCAGGTCAGCATCATAGTTGAAGGCTAGAAGAGCTGCGACTCCTTGAGGAACGGTCTCAGTGGGCACGATCTTCACTTTCTTGCTGGTCAATCCCGTTACCTGCTTGGCAGCAGGAATAATATTCTTGTTGTTGGGCAGAATCACTACCTTGTCTTGCGGCAACGATTCTACGACTTCCAGTAGTTCTCTCGTGCTGGGGTTCATCGTCTGCCCCCCTGGCACAATGGCACTGATTCCCAGGCTTCGGAATACCTGCGCCAGACCATCCCCTGAGACCACTGCCACAGTAGCAATCTCAGCCGGCGGCGCCTGGGTCCTTACCATCTCAGTGTAGTCTTTGTGTTGATCATCCATATTCTGAATCTTCATTTCATGCAAAGTACCCAAAGACGAAGCATAGTGGATGGCTTTGCCAGGATCAAAGGTATGAATATGGATATGAACCAGGCTCTCGTCACCTACTACAATTAGACATTGCCCCTCATTGATCAACCTCTTTCGGATCTTATCCAGGTTCAGCTTCTTGTGTCCCTCTAGAACAAACTCAGTGCAGTATCCGTAGGGTTCTTCCTTTTCGGCAATAAGCTGGGGCAACTTGGAAACGAGTGGAATATTGCTGGGAACTACCTGGGGCCGACGATTTTTCATCTCCTCTGTCTCGCCTTTGAGGTATTGCAGTGCACCATCGAATAGCACATACAGACCTTGCCCTCCTGCATCAACCACACCCGCCTGCCTCAAGATGGGAAGAAGTGCTGGAGTATTGGCTACAGATTCCCGGGCTGCCTTTACGGTGGCTTCCATAATTGGCAAAAGGTCTTCGCAATCAGCAGAAGCGATCCCAGCAGCAACAGAGGCCTCCCTGGCTACAGTGAGTATTGTACCCTCCACCGGCCGTGTCAAAGCTTTGTAGGCTATGGTCGATCCCCTACCTAATGCCGTGGCGAAGTCACTGCCACCAAATGATTCTTTCCCTTCCAGCCCCTGGGACAGACCGCGGAAGATCTGCGAGAGGATCACGCCGCTGTTTCCCCGCGCTCCCATCAATGCACCACGAGCCATGGCTTGAGCCACCGCCGAAGCGTTGCTGTCCGGGGCGCGATACGCCTCCTCCATAGTGGAGCGCATAGTCAGGAGCATGTTAGTGCCACAATCACCATCAGGCACAGGAAACACATTCAAGGCATTGATATCCGATACGCTCTTCTCAAGCCAAACCGTGGCTGCAGCGAACATCTCTCTCAAATCGCGTCCGCTATAAGAAGGCAACTTTGTAGCGTTCTTCCTCTGTGGCACTTGCATTCTATCGATACTCCCTGGTATATTGTTCTGGTAATCTTACAGCAAAGAGCACTTCTTTATCAAAGAGACAAATACAATCAAGGATAGTTGAAAAGCCATGGCGAAATGCGAAATCTGCGGGAAAATACCAAAAACTGGTCATAACGTCAGCCACTCTAAACGCCACACCAACCGGCGTTGGCTACCTAACATACATCCTGCCACCCTGTTTATCAATGGGGAAACCAAACGGCTCAACATCTGCATGAAATGCTTGCGTACCCAGCAGAAGCAAAGCCTCTGACCCTCTCCGAATAGCGGGCACTCATACCCGATAAGGCTTTTTCCTCATGTACCTTCGATAACACTTCTTGCTCGAGCGAGCTGAGCCTGCACCTGCCCAGGGGCAGTACCTCCTATGACATTTCTGGCAGCTATGGAAGCTTCCACAGTTATGTCAAGTACATCCCTCGCAAACAAGTCAGAGAATTGCTGGTATTCTATGATATCAAGCTGGCCCAAATCCTTGTTACGATCAATGGCATAGCTAACCAGCTTACCCACAATGGCATGCGCCTGCCGGAAGGGCACTCCTCTCTTCACCAGATAGTCGGCGAGGTCCGTTGCCAGCAAATATCCTCCTGCCACAGCCTGATGAGTGCGCTCACTATTCACTTTGAGTGTTTTCACCATCCCGGTGAATACCTCGAGGGTGGGAAGCAGGGTATCTACAGTGTCAAACAGACCCTCCTTATCTTCTTGAAGGTCTCTGTTGTACGACAGAGGCAAGGCCTTCATGGTAGTGAGTATACCGAGAAGGTTGCCATACACCCTGCCTGTCTTGCCTCTCCCCAGTTCTGCCACATCAGGATTTTTTTTCTGGGGCATAATACTTGAACCCGTAGCATATGCATCATCGATATCAATAAACCTGAACTCTTCTGAGGACCAGATCACCAGTTCCTCGCCCATCCGTGACAGATGCATCATGGTGATACTGGCCGCTGCCTGGTATTCAATCACAAAGTCTCTGTCAGAAACAGCATCGATGCTATTCTGGCTTATCTCATCAAAGCCAACTTCCTGAGCAAGGAAAGCACGATCGGTCGGATATGGAACTCCCGCCAGCGCTCCACTACCCAGAGGCAGCACACAGGTACGATCAAGGCAATCCTTAAATCTATGGACATCTCGCTCCAGCATCTCGAAATAGGCCAGCAGATGATGGGCAAAAAGGACAGGCTGCGCCCGCTGCAGATGCGTATAGCCTGGCATGACCACATCCTTATTGGCTTCGGCCATCTCCAGAATAGCGCCTTGAAGCCCTCGTAGCTCACGAATCGTTTCCTCGATAGCTTCCTTGCAGAACAAACGCAAATCCAAAGCAACTTGATCATTCCTGGAGCGGGCGGTGTGCAGTTTCCCAGCCACTTCGCCGATCTTCTCCAGAAGGCGTGCCTCAATATTCATATGAATATCTTCCAGTTCCAACTTGAACTGAAATTTCCCCTGCTCAATCTCCTCTCGAATCGAGACCAGTCCCATAATGATGAGCTCCGCCTCTTTCTCCGATATAATGCCCTGTTTGGCCAACATCCTGGCATGAGCTATGCTTCCAGCGATGTCCTCCCGATAGAGACGATGGTCAAACGCTATAGATGCAGTGTAGTTGGCTACAACTTTGTCCGTATCTTTCTTGAAGCGGCCGCGCAAGAACTCCAAATTCATGCTCCCAGGTGCTCGGTCACCGAGAATACACTAGTATCACATATTTTTGGTTACGGATCACAGCGTCGACTTGCTTTCGGGCTGGATTTGTGCCTGCACCTTCACGGGCAATCCCCAGATGTGTATGAAACCGATTGAAGCACTCTGGTCAAATTGATCACCCTCATCGTAGGTAGCCAGAGCATGACGATAGAGAGAATAGGGGGACTTTCGCCCCACTACCCTGCACACACCCTTAAGCAACTTCAACCGCACGGTGCCAGTGACATGGCGCTGTGAACTCTGCACATAGGCCACAAGATCCTGATGAAATGAGCTGAACCACAATCCATTGTAAACGAGGTCCGCGTATTCACCAGCCACCTTCTGCTTGAATCTCAGTTGGTCCCTGGCCAGAGTCATAGCTTCGAGGGCTTGATGAGCAGCGAATAGAACGATAGCCGCTGGAGCTTCGTATATTTCCCTAGATTTTATGCCCACCAATCTGTCCTCTACGTGATCAATTCTACCAACCCCATGCCTTCCTGCCACCTCGTTTAGCTCCTGAACAAGGCTAATGCCATCCATGTCCCGCCCATCGATACCGGTCGGTATGCCCTTTTCAAAGCTGATCTCGACATAGCGGGGCTGGTCAGGGGCATTCTGGGCTGACGCCGTCCAGGCAAAAACATCCTCGGGCGGCTCTACCCATGGGTCCTCTAACACGCCGCACTCAATGCTCCTGCCCCAGAGATTCTGGTCAACTGAATAGGGACTGGCCGAAGTGACAGGTACGGGAATACCATGTCTCTTGGCATAGGCAATGGTCTGCTCACGGGTCATGCCCCACTCTCGCGCCGGGGCGATAACCCTGAGATGGGGGGCCAGGGCGGCCACGCTGACATCAATTCTCACCTGATCGTTGCCCTTGCCGGTGCAGCCATGGGCCACTGCCGAAGCCCCCTCCTTTTCAGCCACATCCACCAGCAGTCTGGCTATCAACGGACGTGACAAGGCGGTAGCCAGGGGATAGACACCCTGGTAAATGGCATCCGCCTGAAGCGCAGGGAAGGCAAAATGCTCGACGAAGTCCTCCCTGGCATCAACCACTAGGGCCTTCACCGCCCCTACCTTAAGCGCTTTCTCCCGCACAGCCCCGAGATCTTTGTCACCACCAACATCGGCAGTAACAGCAATGACGTCCATGTTATACTTTTCCTTGATCCATCTGATGGCTACAGAGGTATCAAGACCACCACTGTAGGCCAGAACCACCTTCTCTGCCATTTCTTTCACACCTCTAGATTATGAATCAGGTTACCTTGATGCCTGGCCAACCTCAGCAAGCACTTCTTCCAGTATCCCCATGGCCTGGTCAACCTCCTTCTCCCCGATGATCAGTGGAGGGATGAAGCGCAGAGTATTGGGCTTCACCTTATTGACCAGCAGGCCTCTATCCAGGCAGGCCATTAGAACGCTATCGGCGATATCCCTGTCGAACTCCAGAGCTTTCAGGAGCCCTCTCCCCCGCACATCAACAACAAAGTCGAACTTTGATCTCAGCGCCTCAAGCCGGGCACTGAGATAGCGCCCCACTCGATCGACACTGCCAGGGATATCATTGTCAATAATAAACTTCAAAGTCGCACAGGCAGCAGCGCAAGCCAGAGGATTGCCTCCAAAAGTAGAACCATGTTCCCCAACCTGGAAAACGTCCGCTTTGCTCTTGGCCATAACCACGCCGATGGGCACCCCGCTGGCCAATCCCTTGGCCAGAGTCATAATATCCGGTTCAACGCTGTACTGCTGGTAGCCGAAGAGTGTTCCTATTCTACCCATACCGGTCTGGATTTCATCCAATATGAGGAGTATACCTTTCTGGTCACACCAGTCTCGTACCTCTCGCAGATAGTCGTCCGAGGGAATGTTTACGCCACCCTCAGCCTGTATAGGTTCCAGCATCACAGCACAGGTCTGGCTGGTGGTAGCCTCCTCAATAGCTTCAATCCGGTCATATGCCACGTTTACGAAGCCGCCGGGCAGAGGAGTATACGGCTCCTGGAATTTCTTCTGACCCGTTGCCGCTACCATAGCCAGAGTTCGACCATGGAAGGAATTGAGCGTCGTTATGACTTCGTAAGCTCCGTCTAGATGGAGCTTACCAAACCGGCGAGCCAGTTTCACTGCCCCCTCATTCGCCTCAGCACCGCTATTGCAGAAGAAAACCTTGTCGAAGCAGCTATTCTGCACCAGCAGTTCTGCCAAGCGTATCTGAGGAACAGTGTAGAACTGGTTCGAAGACTGAATCAGCGTTCTAGCCTGCTCAGTCAGCGCTTGAACCAACACAGGATGGCAATGGCCCAAGCTATTCACGGCCCAGCCGCCCACAAAGTCAAGGTATTCCCTGTCATTGTCGTCCCAGACCCTTGCCCCCTGCCCGCGGACTATGGTCAGCGGCAAACGCTTGATAGTTTGCATGAAATATCTTCGCTCCAGTTCGTGCCAATTGGTCATGCCTAACTCCCTGGGTATCTAGTCAATAGTGGTTCCCACCATGTTGCCTTCTACTTCCCTGATCAAGGCATGGGATAATCTTCCATCAATGATCCGGGTTGTGCGAACACTGGAAAGAGCCATGAGGCAAGCCTCTATCTTAGGTATCATTCCACCTGAAGCCACTCCCGAATCAAGCAAATCCTGGGCTTGCTCTGGAGAGAGTCGATCGATCAACTCGCCCGAGGCACTGTAGATACCAGCCACATCAGTAAGAAAGATCAGTTTCTCGGCATCGAGTGCAGCAGCTATCATGCCGGCAGCGGTATCTCCATTGACATTCAGGACGAATCCATTGTCACCTCGATCAGGAGACGATTGCAGGCTCAACGGAGCAATCACAGGAATAAAGCCCGCCCCCAGTACAGCCTGAAGCACAGCAGGATTTACTTCCACCACCTCACCAACGTAGCCCATATCGGCATCCTTCACCCTGGCTTCAAGAAGGCCACCGTCGATCCCGCTCAAGCCCACTGCCCGCCCTCCTGAGGCTTCGATGGCCGCTACCAGTTCTTTGTTCACCAGACCGGCCAGTATGGCAATCACCACCCTGAGGGTCTCCGCATCAGTTACTCTCAATCCCTTTACAAACCTCGTAGGAATATTGAGTCGCTGGAGCCAATCAGTGACCACATTGGCACCCCCATGAACAACAACAGGTAGCATACCCCTTTTCTGGAGCGCTACCAGGTCATCCAGGGTTGTGTCGTGACTGCCCAGAGTGCTACCCCCGAGCTTTACGACAATAGCCTTTGACAATACCCTTCCAGCTCCCAAGCCTCTCGTTCACAGTGGAAAAGGATAACAGAAGTGCAGCCCAATATCAATCGTAGGTGCTGCGGCAGCTCGCCCATTAACCACATCATGGCACCTATCTTGTGGGATATGTCAGGGATGAGAGCCCGCGTATGCGCCAACGCTCTCTGGGAAGCAGAGCCAGACTGCCTCAGGTAGCATAGGCACTATTGATAACTACATATTGCTCTGACAGGTCGCAACCCCAGGCAACAGCCCGACCACCGCCAAGGTTGAGCCTTACGACAAAACGCACCTCATCATTGCTCAGCACTCGCCTTGCCTCCTCATTATCGAATGCCACCGGAGAGCCTGATTTCAGGAGACAGAGCTTGCCCAGGTAAAGGTCGATTCTTGACTGATCAACCTCTGCCCCACTCCGCCCGACGGCGGCAACTATCCTTCCCCAGTTAGGATCTGCCCCGTGCACCGCTGCCTTGACCAATGAGGAATTGACCACGGTCCGGGCTGCCAGCCGAGCATCAGCCTCGGTAACCGCTCCATCAACTTCGACCTCAATCAACCTGGTAGCGCCCTCACCATCCCGGGCAATACACCTGGCCAGATGGATGCAGACCTGCCGGAGAGCATCCTGAAAGACCTCACCTTCAGGCGTGACTGCTTCCAGCGGCTTGTTGCCGGCCAACCCATTGGCCAGCAATAGAACGGTATCATTCGTGCTTGTATCCCCATCGATGGCGATCATATTGAAAGAATCATCTACCGCCCTTCGCAAGCTTGCTTCAGCGAAGCCGGCCTCCAGAGCCGCATCCGTAGCAAGAAAACACAGCAGGGTAGCCATGTTTGGGTAGATCATGCCTGCCCCCTTGGCAACACCGCCAATGGTAGCCTTCCTATCGCCAAGCCTGACACTCAAGGCCACTTCCTTGGGAAAGGTGTCGGTGGTCATCATCGCCCGCGTCAGCTTGTGTCCTCCATCAGGAGAGAGGCTGATCCGCTCCACTCCTCCCCTGATGCGCTCCATGGGCAGAGGAACGCCGATTACTCCGGTGCTGGCCACCAGAACCTCCTCTGGCGACACCCCCACTTTCCCAGCAGCCAAGCCTGCCATCTCCAGAGCATCAGCCAGCCCTTGCTCTCCAGTACAGGCATTAGCGCAGCCTGAATTCACGAATATGGCCCGGGCCCGTTTATTGGATATTCTCTCCTGGCATAGCAGCACCGGTGCTGCCCTGACCTTGTTGGCAGTAAAGACGCCTGCAGCTACGCAGGGAGACTCAGAATAGAGAATGCCCAAATCCAGCAGGTCTTCACCCCTGGTCTTTATGCCGGCATAGACAGCACCGGCCAGGAAACCAGCAGGAGAAGTGACCGTGCCATCAGGGATACTACTATGTGTGAAGGACATCGGACTGCCCAGATTATAGGGCAGAACCCCTCCCCCGTTCAACCTGCCCAGCCTGGCGGCCGTTCAGTGGTCAGGATCAGCTAATTAGGGTTAAGTTACCAATGTGCAGATAGTTTTCTTTGCGGTGAGTCGTGAGCCACGCGAGCGAGCACTGCAGGGCGGCCATAGACGGGGAAACCCTCCTATGGCCGCTGAGAGCAAAGCGAAGAGACACGCGGTGACGCAGTAGGCTGCTGTGATGGAGACTCTTGGGCTCAGGTATGGTTCACTGGCGTGAAGAGGGGTCATCAGTCTTCAGCTTGGTAGCATACTCGTCGTAGGTCTTCAGTGCCTCCTCAGGTCTCCCGAGCTTTTCCAGAGCAATGCGTTTATGCCACCACGCGAGGACATTATCAGGATTCAGTCTGATAATCTCTTCACAAGCCATCAGCACCTCCTCATATCTCCCGAGTTCGTCCAGAGCGATGCATCTGCTGTGCCATCCTGTGAGGGCATCAGGCTTCTGCCTGATAATCTCTTCAGAGAGCTTCAGCGCCTCCTCAGGTCTTCCGAGCTTCACCAAGAGCCAAACCTTATGAGCCAAAGCCAGGAGATGATCAGATTTCAGCCTTATGGCTTCCTCAACA
>JBGOWL010000227.1:0-3468 GCA_041478585.1 Dehalococcoidia bacterium
CATGAAGGTGATTGGACTGGTAGGCACCGTCAACCAGGCTCGCAAGGAAGCGGAGGCGGGGGTGGACATTATTGTGGCTCAAGGCCATGAAGGCGGCGGGCACACAGGACATGTTGGTACCATGCCACTCGTTCGACTGGTGGCAGATGCGGTCGCTCCCGCACCGGTGGTGGCTGCTGGCGGTATAGTTGATGGCCGTGGCCTGGTGGCATCTCTGGCCCTGGGTGCCTGTGGGGTATGGTGTGGCACCGCCTTCCTTTGCACCTATGAAGCTGGCATAGAACAGGTGGCCAAGGATCGGATCATCAAGTCGACGGAGAGAGACACGCGTGTTACCCGCGTATTCACCGGCAAGACTTGTCGTCTTCTCACCACCAAGCTGATTGAGAAATGGGAGAAAGAGGGGCCCATAATGCCCTTTCCACTGCCCATCGTAATGTGCACCAGCCTTCAGGACTACATTGGTCGTGCCAAGATGGTGGACTATTATTTCATTCCTGCTGGTCAGATTTGCGGAGCAGTCACGGAGATGAAGAGCGGCAGGCAGGTGGTACAGGAGATGGTGGATCAGGCGGTACGGATTCTGGATGAGGAACTCCCCGCCAAAGTAAAGACAAGGAAGTAGTATGCTCCAACGTGAAAGTCCTCATTCTGAGGGCATGAGGGAGTGAGAAACCTGAACGAGTAGCAGGAGGATGGCATGGCTGAGCAAATGAACATCACGACCAAGAACTGCACGGTGGAGAGGGAAGGACATATTCTAATCGTTACCCTCAATCGGCCGGAGGCCAAGAACGCCCTCACCCCTTCGATGCTAATCGGCATGTATAAGGCTTGGCGTCTTCTGGAAGAGGAGGACGATCTGTACTGCGCCGTGCTGACTGGCAAAGGGGATACTTTTTGTGCTGGCATGGACCTCAAATCGGGACCGGGGCCGGGCGATGATCCGGAGGAAATCCAGCGGTTGATGAAAGACGTGCCCAACCTCCATTGGCAGGCACTGCTGCGGGAGAATCGCCCTAACAAACCGATCGTACTGGCAATCGAGGGTTATGCTGTGGCTGGTGGTACCGAGATTCTTCAGGGTACCGATATCCGCGTTGGTGCAGAGGATGCCAGGTTTGGGGTGACTGAGGTTACCAGGGGACTGTATCCCATGGCGGCTTCGGCTGTCCGCTTGCGCCGACAAATCCCTTACTGCCTGGCGGCAGAGATTCTTCTTCTGGGCCGCCATATCAGTGCGCAAGAGGCACTGGACTGGGGGCTTATCAACCGGGTAGTTCCCAAAGGGAAAGCCTTGGATGAAGCATTGAACATGGCACGGCAGCTCTGTGAGAACGCACCGATTTCCATAAGGGCCATAACTCGTACCCTCCGCGAGATCGACGAGTCGGTTTCAGAGGTGGAGGCGCTGAAGAGACAGGATGAGATTGGGTGGCCTGTCTTTGCTACGGAGGATTCCAAGGAAGGCATGAGGGCTTTCAAGGAAAAGCGTAAGCCCATCTACAAGAACCGCTGACTCTGCATAAGGTCAAAGGTGGGTGCACAACACGACGAGCGATCTTCCCCGAATACCCGTGGGTTGCTCTTCCCTTCTTAGTTCAATGAGGCGATAGGGGCGTGGCAGTTCGCCTGGTAGAGGTATGTCTTCTTCAGCAACTGCTGGCCCTCTTCCTTATCCAGGCCTATATCCTGATGCAAATGATCCGTGAAGATGTGAAGAAATATCTCAAAGATAGATTCAGAGTTGAAACCACAGTGATTACAGCAGTATGTTTGCATTGTTAGACCTTTCTATACTCGTATCGGTATCGGATGATATTGGTGATGGATGACGGGTGTAGATCGTCAGTCATGTTGCCTTCGCCTTGATATGGGTCAAAGCTTCCTTCGCTGCTTTGCGAACGTGAATAGATCTATCGTTCATAGCCTGAGTGAGAAGTTCTGCTGCTCTGGGGCCTCCTATTCTTCCCAGTGACCAAGCGGCTTCTTCTCGGACATCGTCGTCCTCATCCCGCAATGCGCGGATGAGTGGTTCTACTCCTCTGGCATCTCGCAGCATTCCCAGTGCCCAGGCGGCTTCTTCTCGAACATCCTTGTCGTCATCATCGAGAGCCCTGACAAGGGCCTCTGCGGCCCTGGCGTCCCCTATCTTTCCCAGTGCCCAGGCGGCTTCTTCTCGAACATCCTCGTCCTCGTCTTCCAGAAGGTCAATGAGTGTTTCCACTGCTCTGGGGTCGCCTATGCTGCCCAGGGCTGCTGCTGCCTCCTGTCGGACATACCAGACTTCGTCCGCCAGAGCGCGAATGAGGGCGCTCACGCTTCTTGTATCATTTACGACATCGTCGACCATTTTGGCCTTCTTATCTATCCCGTGAGGCTGAGCCTGGTATGCTGGAGATGGCCCCTGCCTTCTAAGACTTGACTGGCAATTAGTATGGAGAGGTAACCTTACATCTGTGTCTCGTGGGGTATTGCCGATTTCACAAATCCCTCTCAAAAAAGATGGCATATCACAAAACAGTCACCGTAGGGGGACGAATTCTGGAGTTCCATACAACGCAGGGGCATATGGTGGAGGCAGTTTCCTTTCATTTCCATACCCCGTGTATCGTGTATGAATGTAACACCTGGATGATCGATTGTGGTATAATCGACGGAAACAAAGAAAATACTGAGGGGGTGGAAAATGGGAGCCAAAGGAAACAAGGCAATTACAGATCAAGACAGGCAGCTCTGGACACTGTTGAACCAAACCCATCATGCCATATGGAGAGCCAGGGAGAGGGAGTTGGACGAAACTGGCCTTTCGGCGATCCAGGCGGGGGTGCTGTTTTTTGTGAGCACTGTTGAAGAACCAGTGACCCCTGCTCTATTATCTCGGTCGCTGCATAGAGAGCCTCACACGATATCCGGGCTACTGACCCGCATGGAAAAGCAGGGACTGGTGAGAAGGGTCAAGGATCTGAAAAGGAAGAACCAGGTAAGGATCGTGTTGACGTCCAGGGGTAAGAAAGCCTATGAGCAGCAGAACAAGACGGGGGTCATCAATGAGATACTGGCTTCTCTCTCTCAGACAGAACGTGCCAATCTGAACGCGTATCTGGGGAAACTGCGGGATTCAGCGCTTACAGAGCTTCGAGCGCGACTGCCCTTGCCCTACAGCTACTAGTGCAGTGTCTCTGAGACATCTTTGCATGTGCTCCACCGGTGTCATTCCGCACCTGGTGCGGAATCCAGATGCCTGATATCCTGCTCCCCGTTTCCACGAGGACAAGTTTCGCAGGGGTGATGTCATTGCAAAGCCATCATGGGGACATTACACCGGCGGCCGTGAGTGTCAGGTCCCCGACCTGACCTTTGGAATGCGGGCAACACCGGGCGTCGGGGCAGGTGACTGACACCCCCTAATGTGTCTGCCAACATATCAAAAATGCTGGGCAAAATGCTAGAATATTGAAGCTATAC
>JBGOWL010000066.1:0-7201 GCA_041478585.1 Dehalococcoidia bacterium
CTCAGGATGGGGATAACCCTGAGTACGGCATTGCCCAACGTGGTCAGCGAGTCGGCTATCTCGCGCCACCAGCCACTCTCGTAGAAATCCATCCAGAGCTTATCAATGCCCGGCGGAACGTATTGCGGCAGACTGGCCAGGATGTTGTCGTGCAGTGTGCCCAGATCCCGGGGATAGCGCAATCCCTTCCTCGACGAGACCACCAGCCCTCTCCGTGCCAGACCATGGATCTTGTCCGCCACTGCCTTCTCGTCCATATTGAATTTGGCCGACAGATCAGCATTCGGGGCAGGCAGCTCCAGAAGAAAACGGGCCTCTTCAGGCGTCATGGCCTTCTCCAGAATTCTGTGCAGCATCTCCGAATCGCGGTGCCCACCCCTCTCCGCGAGTTTGATATAGGCCTCATCAGTCTTCATGATTTTCCTCTCCTGTCAACAATTATGATAACCTAAGTTTTCACTTTCACTTCTCAGGTCGCGCGAACATGTTCTGCGTGATCTTCAAGCTCTTCGTCTCACCCCTGTCCCACATCTCCTCGAAGACCCGCTCGTATCCGGTATGCTTCATCTTCCATCCCCCACCCACTTTGACATACTCATCGTGATAGAAAGCTGCCCCATGAACGCCCCAATTGGACCGGGTGTCGATGAGACAATCCTCCAGCGCCCACACGCCTGTGGCTGTCCTCTCACCGGTGACCTCAATCTCCGGATGGTGGCCATGATGCATGCTAACGCGCGTTTCACACATCCCTTCCTTGAGAAATTTCATGATGGCATCTCTGCCCTGGAAGCTGTATTTGCCGCCTGAATAGCTGCTTGTGGCATCCTCTGTGAAGCACTCCGCCAGGCCATCCCACAGTTTGCTGTCCAGACAGCGGAAATACCTGTATTTCAGTCTCTTGATAGCCTCGATGTCATCCCTGACAGCCTGTGCACGCTCCAGCTTCTTCATCCTTACTTCCAGCTTCGTAGCGTCAGCCATTACAGCCCCCTTTCTGCCAAGATACGCAACGCTTCCGCCTGAACGGCCCGACCTCTCCTCTGGCTCTACTTCTTTGCGGTCTGGGCCATGTGACGGGCGGCGATATAGCCGAAGATCATGCTCTTGCCCTGTGCCGCACCGCTGTCGTAGTGATGTCCCAGGGGCAGCATGGCCTGGGTATTGCTGGTACAGTAGAGGCCAGGTATTACCCGACCACGAACGTCGATCACCTGAGCCTCGCTATCGGTCACCAGCCCTCCCAGATTGCCTGCCGTGGTCAAGCCCAACTGCACTGCATAGAAGGGCGGCTTCTCCAGCGGGCCAAGAACCGAGGCAGTCCCGCGGCCAGGAAACACAAATTCGCCCCACTGGAGATCGAAGGTGCTCTCTCCGCGATGGAAGTCCGGATCCTTCCCCTCTCTGGCCAGCCGGTTGAACCGGTCTACCGTTTCCACCAGGTTGTCCGCCGGAATGCCCAGGGCATTGGCCAGCTGCGGCAGGGTCTCACCACGCTTGATCCAGTCAGCCATATCTGCGCCCCTCTTCAGGCTCATTATGGGCATCACATCCCTGAAGGCCTGGTCACAGATCCAGAATATGGGCCAGTTGGCAAATTCCCCTCTGATCCGGTCATATTCCAGGAAAGCCCGGCCCATGTCAGGATAGAAGCTTTCGTTACAGCAGCGCTTCCCGTAACGATTCACCATAATCATGTTGGGATAGCCGTAGATGAAGGGCCGATAGAACGGCTTGCCTCCCTCCACCACTTCACCGGGAAGGTTAAATCCTGGCTGGAATATGCTGTGGTCCATAAGAGCCACTGCTGCGCCGACCTCCATGCCCATGATATGGCCGTCGCCTTCATTGGACGGCGCAGTATAGGCATGCAGTGGCGGTGAATAGATGAATCTCCTGTTCATCTCCTCGTTCCATTCGAAGCCTCCAGTGGCCAGCAGGACGCCCCTTTTGCCCTTGACATAGAAATCGCGCCCCTCGCGCTCCGCGCGGATGCCAATCACCCTGCCGTCATCGACGATCAACTCCTGACCGCGCACACTTGTGATTATGTCAACTCCACGCTGGACACAGGCCAGGGCCAGCGCGCCTATGAGGGCCCTCCCCTGCACCCACGGAGGACGTGGCCCGATGAGATACTTCACCGGGTCCTTGCGCACCCTGGCCACGATGGGATGGGCTTTCTCAGCCTCTTCAAGGATCGGTGGCATGATCTTGGGATCCGGCCAGATCTTGCGCCCCATGCATTTCCCTCCGGGGACATCCGCACAGTACTCGGTGCGGCTGGCGTCGGTCTCCGCAGTCATTTTCAGAGGCGTATGCTCCTCAATGTAATGCAGCATCACCGGGCCGTTGTCCAGGTAAGCAACCAGGAGCTGCTCATCATGGTGTCCCATGCTCACCCCGCGGACGTACATCAGCGCATCCTCTCGGGAATCGCTGATGCCCGCTGCCGGCATATGGTGATTGAACGGTATCCAGATGACGCCTCCGGAAAGGGCAGTACCTCCGCCGAGGACATCCGCCTTTTCCAGTACCACCGTTTTCAACCCCAGGTCATGGCCCACAATGGCAGCAGTGAGTCCACCGCTGCTCGAACCAACGGCCACCAGGTCAACTTCGAGGTCCCATCTCTGAGGAACCTTGTGTCTAATCATCAGTCAAACCTCCATCTCAAAGATTAGTGGGGGTAAGTTACTCTGCAGAGAAGTCTTGTCCATGAGAATCAGAGATGTATCGGCTAGCAATATGGTAGCACCACAGGTTAGGTTTATCAAAACAACAGATAATTGCCACAGGTGACCGCTGTTTACTACAATAGGTGGAAGGGGATGCATCGTAGGACTTGCGGGAAGTGTCCCAGGAAAAAAAACTGATAACGCAGCCTCTCATGGGAGGCACTCAATACACAATACAGGAGGTGCTGAAATGTATCCATTGTTCTCCTTGATAGATAGAGTGGCGATTGTCACCGGGTCCGGCCGGGGGATAGGCAAAGCCATAGCTCTGGGCCTAGCAGAGGCAGGAGCTGACGTAGTCGTCCTAGCCCGCACGGCCGCCGATGTCGAAAAAACCGCAGAGGAAGTGCGTGCTCTGGGCAGGAAGGCCCTGGCCCTACCTACAGACGTGCGAGTCACAGACCAGATATCTGCCATGGTGGAGACTACTCTCAAGGAGTTCGGCCACATCGATATCCTGGTCAACAATGCCGGCGCCGCCTTTCTGGCGCCAACTCTGGGGCTGAGCGAGGGTGGCTGGGATGCTCTGATTCGAGAGAATCTGAAAACGCCATTCCTGTGCAGCAAGGCAGCAGCTCCAGCTATGATAAAACAGGGTGGAGGAAGCATTATCAACATCTCCTCCACGGAGGGAGTGCGATCCGCAGCCACTACCACGGCCTATGCCGCAGCCAAGGCCGGCGTGATCAATCTCACCCGCAGCCTAGCCGTGGAGTGGGCCCAATACCATATCAGAGTCAACGTCATCTGCCCGGGGTTCATCGAGAATCCCGGACTTCCGGAGGCGCTTCAGGGAAACACAGGGCTCCAGGAAAAGCTATCGAGGGTTCCGCTGAAACGCATGGGGAGGCAGGAGGATATCGTGGGAGGGGTGATCTACCTCGCCTCTGACGCCTCTGACTACGTCACTGGCGCTAACGTCATCATCGACGGCGGCCTGACCAGCGTGTTGGGCTGACCCAGCTTAAACCGCTGATCTATCCTTCGAGCTTGAACTCCCACCTGCAGGCGATGTCCTCCGGGCTCTTCCGTGGCGGCAGCACTAAGGGCGTCACCGTGACCTTCGGGTTGACCAGGTACTTCTCGATGACCGGCTTCTCCAGATGATGGCACATGGGGACGATCCTCTCCGGCTCAGCCTTCTCGAAGTAGTCCAGCGTACGGCATTTCATCACTGTCATGACGACGTGGTTGGGGCTCCTGACATCGTAATCGGCCGGGTACAGTCCCACCGTGTTATCCAAAGGCAACTGGGTGACCTTGAGAGAATCAAGCACCGTTTCCAGCTTGATGTTGGCTATTTTGGCATACCTCGGATTGACCTTCTCACCTACCCTCATCCATGACGCCAGCTCACACTTATTGGCCTCCTCTGACCCGTATCTGGCCTTGACTGCATCATAATAGCTGCCGCTCATAATGATCCAGGCATACTGGTAGCCATGCATCAGCTTGAGAAGGAAATCCTTGGAGAGGTTCCTGTGGGTCAGGTTGGGATAGAAGGGGCCACTGTTGTCGTTTAGCTCTGGGATCTGATCTGAAGGCCGCTCATCGACTACCTCCGCCTTCACTCTGATCCTGGTGCCCTTGGGGACAGTTATCTTGTACTCCCACTGACAGGCAATCTCCTCCTTGCCACTGCGGGGGGGCAGCTTGAGAGCCTTCACTTGAATATTGGGGTTGACAATATACTTCTTGATGATCTGTGGTTCATTCACCTGACACATGGGCCCTATTCTGCCCGGCTCCTGCCTCTCACACCAATCCAGGGCGACACACTTCCGCACCGTGACTATGGCATGGTTCTCGTTCTTGATGTCATATTCAACGGGGAATATCCCTCCCATGGTGTTGTCCAGGGGCAACTGGAGGACCTTCAGGGAATCAACCACATTGTTCAAGGGGATGTTGGCCAGCTTGGCATAGCGTGGATTGCATCGCTCGGCCACTCTCAGCCACATCTCCAGATCGCACTCCCAGGCTACTTTGTCACCATATCTCTTCTTGAGCTCATCAAACCATGCTGCATCCATCTGAAGCCAGGCCCACTGCCAGACACTGATCAGTTTGACCAGAAACTCCTTGGAGAAGTCAGCGAACTTCAGATTGGGATTGAACGAACCACTGAGATCATCGAGCTCAGGCATTTAGGCCCCCTTTCGTTGCGCTGTTTTTATGTAAAGTCAATTGCAGCATCATCTCGGATTTCGAGAAGGCGAGACCATTCTATATCTGTGCGGCTACCCTCGCCGCCTGGTAAGCCACTTCAGCAGCGTCCCGTGGCCTGACGCAGTCACCAACCGTATAGAGCTCGGGGACAACACCTTCAAGTTCCTTGATCAGTTTGTTATCCGACTGCATGCCAACCGCCAGAATGACTGTATCAGCCGGCAACGTATAGATTTCGCCTCCCATGGAGAAGATCACTGCTTTGCCAGTGATCTCCATCACAGTGGAATTCAAATATAGCGGAACGTGCAGATCGAGGAGCTTCATCGCCAGCGTCTTAAAGCTCAACTTCTCCAGCCTGATCCCATCCTCTCCCAGCCCGGCACGGGTGACCAAGCTTACTTCCTTGCCCTGCTCCGCCAGCCAGATGGCCACCTCCATACCTATGAAACGCCCGCCCACCACTACTACCTTGCCCTCAGCCTTGGCCTTGCCCTCTATAACATCATGGCCCTGAACGACATTCTTCCCCGAGCCACCCGGCACTCTCAGCCACACGGGAACGGCACCGGTAGCCACCACCACCGCATCGGGCCTGACACCAATAACCTTGTCCTTGGTAATTTCAGTGTCCAGCGTAACAGTAACGCTGTACCTGTGCAGGAAACGCTTCAGATAGTCAGTGAACGCGGCATAGCTCTCTTTGCCCGGTGTGGCACAGGCCACATTCCACTGGCCACCAAGCTCTGAGTTTTTCTCGTACAGAGACACCCGATGGCCTCGTTGCGCCAGGAAGAGTGCGGTCTGCATACCACCCAGTCCGCCACCAATAACCATGACTCTCTTGGATGCTTTCGCCGGTGCGGGAGGGTACTTGGCCTCTCTATAGAGATAGGGGTTCACTGAACAGGAACCCGGCCCGGCCTCTGGATCGGTTTTGAGACAGTTGTTGCAGTAGATGCACCGACGCACGTCCTCCACTAGATGCTGGCGAATCTTGTCCGGCAGATCAGGATCCGCCAGAAGGGGGCGCCCCATGGCCACAAAGTCCAACTTGCCCTCTGCCACCGCCTCCTCTGCCAGCTCCGCATCTATCTTGCCCGCAGCAATCACCGGCACCTTGATCGCCTTCTTGATCTGCTCCGCCATCGGTATCATGGGACCCTTGGGATAGGGATAGCACGGTATGCTCAAGGTGGACCAGTACTCCAGTCCTCCGGAAACGCTGATGGCATCGGCACCAGCGGACTCCAGGATCACCGCCTGCTGTACCGCTTCATCAAGAGTGATCCCGCCTTCTACATCATCGCTGGCATTGATTCTTACCCAGACAGGGAATGTCTCCCCCGCCTCCTTCCGGATCCGCTCCAGGACCCTGCGGGCAAAACGGGCCCTGTTTTCCACACTGCCCCCGTACTGGTCCGTCCGACGATTGGTAGCGGGGGATAGAAAACTGCTCACCAGACAACCATGACAAGCATGCAACTCAATGCCATCGGCCCCTGCCTCCTTGGCCCGACGCGCTGCCTGACCGAAATCCTCCACATAACGCTCAATATCCTCTTCGCTAAGTTCATGGTAGGGATTATTGGTTTTCTTCAGCCAGGGCATCATTGATGGTACCAGTATCGAGACATCCGGGGGCACAACATCTGAATAAAGAAGGAGCAGTCCCACATGCATCAGCTGAATGCAGAAACTGGCCCCAGCCTCATGCACCGCATCTGCCACCCGCCTCCAGTCTGAGACGTGGGCATCATCGCAGAGTGCCATAGTGTAGGGAAGCATGGAGTCCCTGCTGACCGCAGCGAACTGGGGAGTGACTAGCGCAACACCACCGTCCGCCCTCGTCCGATAGTAGTTGATCAAACGGTCGGTGACGCCCCCCCCCACATCAGCCAACTGAGTGCCCATGGCAGGCATGATAAGCCTGTTCTTCAACTGGAGCGTGCCTATCTTTCCGGGCTGGAACAATGAGGGAAATCGCTTCATCTCAAACCTCTCTGCGCAATCGTGCTTCGACTGGATAGTACCGAGGGAAAAGGTGCATTAAATCTCAACCTCGCTCTCGGCTTAGCTGCTAATCCATCTTGTGGTTTTGAATAGAGATTATAGCTTTTAGGGGTCTCTCGGCGCAATTCAGTGAAGGCCAGAGTGGCCTGAGATGATGATGGGGCAGAACGCAGCCCACAGATTGAGGGCTATTTGACGATATTGAGGATCTCCTTGAATCTGTATCCTTCCGCCACACGCAGCAGTTCGAACAACACAGTCTCGACGCTGGTTATACTGGC
>JBGOWL010000087.1:0-6602 GCA_041478585.1 Dehalococcoidia bacterium
CCAGCTTCAAGAAGTTCTCGTACATCCTCAAGCCGTTTTCACCGCTCTTCTCCGGGTGGAACTGCGTTGCCATCAGATTTCCGCTCGCCAAGGCGCTGCAAAACGGGACTCCGTATTCGGTCGTTCCCGCCACCACCGAACCATATTGCGGTTCAGCGTAGTAGCTGTGAACGAAGTAGAAGTTGGCTCCGTCCGGAATCGAGTCGAAGAGTGGGTGACGGATCTTCTGATTGACCTGGTTCCAGCCCATGTGGGGAACTTTGAACCCGGGCGGTAGCCTCCTCACCACTCCAGGAATGATCCCCAGGCACCGGTGTCGACCACCCTCTTCCGTTCCGTCGAAAAGAACCTGCATCCCTACGCAGATCGCCAGCATCGGTATCCCATTAGTGACTACCCGGCGGATCGCCTCGGGAAACCCGAGCCTTTCGAGATTCTGCATAGTATCAGCGGCCGCGCCGACTCCTGGCAGGATAACCGCTGCCGCACCCAACAAATCGCTCGGGTTGCTGGTCACCGTTGGCCTGTAGCCCAGCTTGGCGATGGCGTTGGCCACGCTGCGCAAATTCCCGGCGCCGTAATCGATGATGGCAATCATCTGACCTTGCCTCCGAAGTCGCGGTTCGAGCTCAGTACCAAAGCCTCATTGGGACAGTTGACCACACACCGGTGTCTCCTGCCCCGGACACAGGTCGCATTTCACGATGTAGCCTTCGTCCCTGTCTCTCGATAGAGCGCCAGTGGGACAGGCCAGCACACAGGTCCAGCACCCCATGCACTTATCACTGTCCACCCCCACAACACCTGTCACCGGATCTTTCCGCAGAGCTCCTGTGAGGCAAGAATACACGCACCACGGTTCGGTGCAGTGGCGGCACTGGACCGGGAACGAGACCTCCACCTTCCTCTCGATCCGTATGTGCTGAAGAGGTCGCGGCCTTTCCTTCTTGAATGCCTTGATGAAGTCCTTTGACCGGGAATGGGCCGTCTGGCAGTGGACCCGGCAAAGTCCGCAGCTCATACAAACCTCTTCCCTCACGTAGACGCTTTTCACTTCGCTTCTCCTAGGCGGCAGGCGGTATGCGGCTGCCGCATGCCGTATCCCATACTACATCCAACCACCGGATTTGTCAATAGTCAATAGCCTGATCTAAGACCAAGCGATTCCCCACCGCCGAGTCTGCGAAGTCGTTGCTGCCATTCTCCTTCCTCCTATTGCGCCGGGTCAAAAATGCGTGATCCGGCTGTGAAGTCGATGTGAGGCAACAGTGACCTCGAAAACCGGCCCAGTCAGGCGGTTACTCCATGACAAAAGCCCGCCGGGTCGGGCGGGCTCCAAGCGTGAGATTCTGCGTGGTGGTGAGGCGCCAGGGACTCGAACCCTGAACCGGCTGATTAAGAGTCAGCTGCTCTACCAGTTGAGCTAGCGCCCCCTGAAAGCCTATCTATTCTATCCTAGACTGCAGAAAAAAAACAAGGCAACCGTGTGCCGTGTCCTACCCCAATCCCAGCAGCCGATCTATTGCACGGGCTTCCTGGCTCAGGCGATCACGGGTGGTGCCAGCCAGTCAGCGGCCAAAGACAGATAGGGATTGTATTCCCACTTGGATCAAGACGCAGGCTGCCAAAATCTAGGTATTGACAGATTCGTATGCAACTGCCTAGAATCATTCCGAACAGCAGGGATAATATCCCAGATGGGGAACATGGAATCGGTAATCAGAGGAGGTGAAGGTCATGGGGTTTGGACTGGTTTTGCTGTACGGGATTCCCGCCGTCGTCATTGCTGTTGCTCTACTCTATCTTATAACAAGAGGATTGCCTGAGCGGGGAAGCGAGTTCGAGCCACAGCATGTGCTGATAGCCTACAGCTACACCCTGATCGCTCTGAGTATCGTTGCTGGAGCAGTGGGATTGATCTTCTTTGTCAGGATAGGGATGATGGAGGCTTATGGCCTAGACTGGGCAGACAATGACCTCACCCTGGCCTCTGTCCTGACGGGTACAGGCTTGGTCCTCTCCATGCTTCATTTGTTGACCAAGAACACTGTGAAGAGTGGGGCAGAACAGGCAGCAAGAACGGCAAAGCGGCTGTACCTTTCCTGGATGGTATTTGCTTCTGGAATAGCAACGCTCATATCAATTCCGCTGGCAATATATCAGGCTGTCCAGTACTATCGTGATGAGATGTACACCGCTCCCGCGACTGAGATGTCTGTGGCAATAGTGGTCGTGGTTGTGTGGATGTATTACTTGCTCAGGATCTTTCGAGAAGTCTAACGATCTGCCTTCAAAAAAGCCCGAAGATCTATTTGCCTGTTCCCATGAACAGAAGAGGCTGGAAAGAATCAGATCTTTCCAGCCTCTTCACGTTTCTTGATGGCTCAGCTTGAGTTTGAAACAACTGCCTTTGGCTTATGGGTCCAGCGAATAGCGCCCCAGAGGGTTCTTTCACGATCAGAATTGCAGTCTACCCCGATGTGGTAAGAGCTGCATTTTCTTCACAGAATCCCGGGTTATACCACCAAGTGCCATTCTGCCTGCCAGCAAAACGGACATTCGGTGTGACTCAAGTCTGATGGCAGTGGCAATGGTTCTGGTCCAAGTAGAAGTATCTTCTAGAATATAATCACTTCCCAAACGGAGTGGAACATATCATAATGCTCTTCACTCTGCGGAGGGGAGGTGATTGGCAATGGTCTTTCTAACTTGCCCCACCTGCGCGGGGAGGGGATATGTGCAAGGTCAGGTATATCCGAGGTGCGGTGGCTTCGGCGAAATTATGGGGCCGCCGAGGCTGGCATTGTTGAAGCCGGGTCAGCGGAAGCCGATGCGGACCTGTGCACGTCAATGTACTTCCCTTCATTGAAGACAAACTGATGCAGTCCTGCAAATCACTACAAATGGATCAACGGGTCATCTGACCCGCAAGATCACCTCTCGCTGGGCTGGGGTTACCCCCTTCATCAAACCCTGGCCCGGCCCCCCCCTACGTTAGCTGGCCAATCCAACCAGGGGATGGCACTGGTGGGGCACAGACGTCCTCCCTATTCTCATCTGTCATCGGTGATTCTCTGAAAGGTCAGACAGCGACGACCCTGTACTCCCTTATCAGGCTGTTTTCTTCCTTCAAGACGCCTAGACACAATAGCACCGTCTTGCCAACCGCGACGTCATACCGCATAGCATTGCCATTGATGGCCACGTTCCTTACGTCAAGGCCACCTCGCTTGAACGTTTCGCCGAAGAATTTTTCTATGTCCTCTCGACCTTTGACGCTGATTGCCTGCAGTCCCAGCTTGCTGGGGGCGTCGTCGTAGAATGTTCCATCTTCGGTAAAGAGGGCTGCCATTCCACAGGCGTCTCCCTTCTTCAGGTATTGGCTGTACTTCTCCAGCAATGTTGCCACTCACTCCTCCTATCCTTCGATGTCTGGACTGAGACTACCAGAGACTCCATTATTGGTCAACGGGCAGTTGTCAGAGGACCAAAGCCCGCCGGTCTTGCCCTGCGGACATGTGTGCGAGCAGCCTTGCTGGCATGTTGTTGTCCAGCGTGATACCATCAAAAATAGAGCATAACCAATTCTGGAAGTGCGTTTTTGTACGTCAAGAGGTTTGTTGACCTCATTCGCAGGAGAAAGGGGGCATCACATGCATTCGATGATTGAGGCGATCAATCGGCGGATCTCCGTGAGAACATATTCGGCCCGGCCTATCGAAGAGGAGAAGAAGCAGAGCATTCGGGATCTGCTTCACGCCAACCATGAAGGCCCATTTGGTCACAACGTTCGATTTGCCCTGATTGATTTCTCCCAGATAGAAAAGAATGAGATCAAGACCCTCGGAACCTACGGGATTATCAGTGGCGCTGGGCTATATATCGTGAGCGCGGTCAAAGCAGCCCCCAGAGCAATGGAAGACCTCGGGTACTGTTTTGAGAAGGTCGTGCTTGCGGCGACCACTCTGGGCCTGGGGACCTGCTGGATGGGCGGCACATTCAGACGAGCCAGCTTCGCAAAGCGAATAAGCATCTCCGAGGGTGAAGTTGTCCCTGCGGTTAGCCCGATTGGCTATCCATGTGAGAGAAGGTCCATCAAGGATACTGCGCTCAGGCGCTTCGCTGGGTCTGACCAGCGAAAGCCCTGGGACGAGTTGTTCTTTGATGGGAAAATGACAACCCCTCTGTCAAAAGATGCCGCGGGCAGTTATGCCACAGCCCTTGAATGCGTGAGACTGGGACCATCTGCCTCAAACAACCAGCCCTGGCGGATTCTCAAGCAAAAAGACAATACTCTTCACTTCTATGTGAAGAGAACACTGGGTTATGACAAGATGATGAGATCTGTAGATCTTCAGCTTATTGACATGGGAATTGCGATGTGCCACTTCGAGCTTGCAGCCAGAGAGGCAGGACTCACTGGAAGGTGGGAAGAGGCGAAACCCGATGTTGCTGTCGGTAAGGCCCAGTATGTCGTCAGTTGGACGCCATCGTAACCAATACTACTTTGCCACCCTGGCAGCCAACTCGTAGAGAGGCATCTTCTGGGGAGGCTATCATTCTCCTTATTCAGCCGTGTCGCCGATTATGGATATGATGCCAAAGAATAGCCCTACAATTCCAAGCAAGATGGTGGAGAAGCGTCTCGATGTAGGAATTGCCGGAGACGGGGGCTCGGGTGGATTCTCAGGTGGGGTTTCAGCCAGATTATCGGGGGCATCTTGAGAGGCGTTGTCCGGACTATTCACTGGTTCCGTTTCTAGGCCGATTATTGCTTTTGGTCTTCCCGTCAATCCGGCTACTAGAAAGACAGCCCCGATGGCAAGCAGAAGCACGCCTAGGATTATCACTTTCAGTACTCCCGTTCCTTGTGGGCCAGTCTCTCCTCCGTGGAATTCAAACCTGCGATATTATAGCATCCCAGGAGGCCACCACGAAACAAAACGATCAGAGCACTATTCACTTCTGGCACGACAGTTCTCGTTTGGCCCCAGGCGCGGGAGCCTTTGAGGAAGGTGGCACATGGTCCCTCAGGATCCGTCTAGCAGCTTCTTGACCTCAGAAAGGATTTCAGCTTCCTCGGATTGTACACTGGACCGCGATTCGCCCAGGTGTTCCGACGCTTCCGAGGCATCACCATTGCAGCCCAGTCGATCATGCCTTTTTAGTGTCTCCACCAATCTTTGCAGTTGCTGATTCAGCTTCTCAGTCCTTTCAATCAGTTCGGCACTGACCTTCACCAGTCGGCTGGTCGTCTTCTCCAGTTCGTCAACAGCCTTCGTTATCTCGTTCATGATGCCCCCCTTAGCAGTCTTACTGAACCTTCGGCCATCGTGCTCCGCCAACGCTATGTCAATGGCCTTCTGTGCGAATGAAATGGATCAGCTATGCTGGCTATGAAGACCGTATCATAAACGATATTTATTGTCAAATCATGGAGGCCCGTCTCCTGCCTGATACACGGCGAGCCTTGGCCATGGCGGAATTTGCTCGTTGATACATCAGGCCGCCATACTGTTTCACAGTCGAAAGCAGCATATAAGACTAGACAAACTACTCGGGGCAACGTACAATGTGCCACTTAAGGGAAGCCATAATAGAGGGAGTAGGCACAGAGAAATCCGATTTATCACAACAATCCGACAGACTTTACGAGGGAGGACGATTTGTTAGAACGTAAATCCGACGATTTCAGGTGGTGCGCAAAGGTTGGGACAGTTGTCAATAATGGAAATTCTCAGTATGTTCGCGTGTGGGTCAGTAGTGATGGGGCATTGGTTTTGCCCATCAGAACTGCCAGAGATGTGAAGGCAGTAGTTGGCTCACGGATTTGCATGTCCGTGAGCATATGCAATTTCTGCAATAAGGGTGACACGGGCACCATAACTGCTGTGAGAGAGAGCAAAGACGATGCTCCAGATAGTTGGTTTGTGGTGCTGGACGGAGGTTGCGACTCATACATCTTCGTTGGTGAATTTGAGGTAGTCGGAGATATGGCAACAACATCGCTCGGCTATCCCCACTCCGACTCATGTTATGGGCTGGCCTGAACCTTGGAAAGCCTTGCCAACACAGAAGCCAATATGAGGTATCCGAGGCGACGCTACTACTCGAACGAAGTCATCATCAACGGCACGGTATTGTGGTGACCTGAAGGTCTATTGCCCTCTCTGCGTAAACAGAAAAAGCTGGGAAAACCCGTAGGTCTATGCCAGCTTTTTCACGTTTTCTGGTAGCGGGGGTTGGATTTGAACCAACGACCTTCGGGTTATGGGCCCGACGAGCTACCGCTGCTCCACCCCGCGATACTGGAGTATTGCTCAAAGAGAGCAGGTCAAGCCCTCGACCATTAGTACGGCTTAGCTGAACGGATTACTCCGCTTACACCTGCCGCCTATCAAGCAAGTAGTCTTCTTGCGGTCTTACCTGGATTAACCAGTGGGAGATCTCATCTTGGGGGGGGCTTCGCACTTGAGATGCTTTCAGCACTTATCCCTTCCAGACATAGCTACCCAGCGCTGCCATTGGCATGACAACTGGCACACCAGAGGTCTGTCCCTCTCGATCCTCTCGTACTAGAGAGAGCCCCCCTCAAATCTCCG
>JBGOWL010000167.1:0-4461 GCA_041478585.1 Dehalococcoidia bacterium
CACGGGGGCCATCTTCGGGTTTATAGAAACCCGTGGCATCATGTATTCACCCTTGAAGCCGGTTGAGTTCATCTCTGCTGCCTTTGCCTCCGGATTGGCATTGGTGATGTTGCTCTCGTATGTGACACTGAAGCTGGGCAAACGGCCAATAAGCAAGGACATGTATGTGTCTTTGGGCAGGATGCTAATCGTACTCATCATCGTTCTGGTGGTTCTGGTGGTGACAGACAAGCTGACTCACTTCTACCCTCCGGCACGCGAGTCCCTGCTGTTCCTCACTCAGGGTCCCTGGAGCTGGATCTTCTGGGGTATGCAGGTGACGATGGGCTATGTCATTCCATTGATAATACTGTGCCATCCCAAGTGGGGCAAGACGGTGAAGGGGATAATGATCGCTTGTCTAATCTGCGTGATCGGAATATTTGGTGAAAGAATGGGCATAATCTTCCCAGGGTTATCGCAGCCCCTGCAGTACTATCCGGGTGAGATTGAAGGCGTGTGGGGTGCCAGGGGAGGCTTCCCCATCATGCCTGCCGAGACCCTCATGACTGTGGGCATATTCTCCTTATTGGGGCTGATGTACGTCCTGGGTCTGAAATTCTTGCAGTTGCTGCCGACAGCAGGCTCAGAAGGTACAGCCGATGAAGGATCAGAGGCAACGGCTGAGCAGAAGGCTCTTGCCGCCGAGGGAGGCACTACCTAGTGTTGGGAGATGTGCCCGAGAAGGCTCGAAAACTGCATTTCAATGCGCCGCATGGCGAGATCAGCCGGCGGGGCCTGTTCCATTCGCTGGTGCCGAAGTATCAGGTTATCCCCTACATAGAGTCGCTGAAGTGCGTTGGGGAGAGGTGCGAATTGTGCCGGCAGAGCTGTGCTTTCGATGCGATAGTAGTTGATGATGGTGGTGTTTCAATTGACAGTCTTGTCTGTAGAGGATGTGGTGTTTGCACTGGGGCGTGCCCTCGCGGAGCCATTGTTCATCCCCAGTTTTCACTCAACCAGTTGAATGCCGAACTGGAGGGACTGCTTCTGGATGATGGCAATTCACCACAACCGAGGATAGTAGCTATGGTGTGCCAGAGCAGCCGACATTCCTCCGGCGACTCTGACAGCGACATCTTCAAACATGCCCCCAGTTTCTTGCCCATGGAGATGCCATGCCTGTCCATGGCCTCACCCTGGTTGATGCTGCGCGCTTTCGACCTGGGGGCCCAGGGGCTGGCCTTGATTTATGAGAGTGAGAAGTGCCAGTTCAGATTTGGCTCCGAGAAGTGGCAGGGGACGGTTCAGTTTGTCCAGGCACTACTCAATCACTGGGGTATTCAGCCGGAGCGGGTGAGTTTCTTTGAAGAAAGAAATCTGGAGCAGGAACTGCTCAATTTTGGCCGAACTATTGCCGAACTTGCTCCCATATCACTGCGATCGCCTGTGCCCGTGGGGTTTCCAGCAGAAAGTCTGCCCTTGTCGGCGCTCATCCGGGGTATGGGGGAGAGACTAGGGGAGACACCCGTTGGAACGATCTCGGCAGGTGTGGTGCCATTCGGGAAGCTGACCCTGGATGGTTCACTGTGCACCGGTTGTGGTCTGTGTGCTGCGGATTGTCCGACAGGGGCATTGAAGGTCATGTCTGGCCGAGACTCGTACGGGCTGGTCTTGCGTCAGGAGTCTTGCGTGGGTTGTGGCCAGTGCATCAAGGTTTGTCCGGAGGAATGCCTCAAGCTGGAGAAGGTACTGGAACTGGATAAGCTGGGTGGTCAATCTGAGACAATCATTCAAGGTGATTTTGTTCGGTGTGAGGTATGCGGTGCGTCGATTGCACCCAGGGCCATGGTGGACAAGGTGAGAGCCAGAATCGCTGCAATGGGCGGAATCACTTCGCGGCTGGAGACCTGTCCTGAATGCAAGATGAGAACCAAGCCGGGTTCAGCAAGAAGCAGGGTTGGAGTGTAGGCAGATGGATATCTTCCTCAGAACGGCGGCCATAATCCTGGAAGTCCTGGTGCTGGCGAGCATAATCCTCTGCATACTCTGGGGAGTGAAACTGATACTGGCCGAATTTGGTGTCGGCTCCAAATACAACAGAGCCATATTGATGGCCCTGTCAGTGGTCGGTGCTTTGCTGGTGATTTTCTTTATCACGCATCTGACGGCTTTCTATCCGACTTACCCAAAGACATGAGCAAGAGTGGCATTCGATATTCTGGCTGGCGTCGATTAATCAGAAGGATGGTTTGATACCTATGGACTTTTGGGATGGCCAGCTATGGTATATCCAGAACATTTTCCTGCCGGTAATAATCGGTGTCCTGGTGCTCAGTCCTGTGCTGGCCGCTCTCTTTGCCTTCGGTTTCGTCAGACGATTTCTGCTGTGGCGCCTGGGCGGTAAGGACTCCCGCACCGACAACCTGTTCGGCCGCATCAAAACTACTATAGGAGTGGCCCTTGCCCATGTGCGAATCCTGAGCGAAGCCTATCCTGGCTGGATGCACTTCATGATCCTCTGGGGGACTATACTCTTTGTCCTGGGCAAGCTCATACGGTTGTTCTCTTATACTGTCCATATAGATAATCCGCCGCAGGACGTCTTTTTGTACGCCTCGCTGGCTTCAGAGGTTGGAGCTGTCTTGATCATCATTGGTGGACTCCTGGCTGTATTCCGGAGGTATATCCTTAAGCCGCCTCGCCTGGATACGAAGTCTGATGACACCCTGGTTTTCCTCTGGGTGTTTCTCATCCTGCTGACCGGCTTCATGATCAAAGGCTATCGTATTGCCACGGCTGATGTGTCTCCCACGGATTGGTACCTATGGGCGCCGGTGAGCTATGGCTTCTCCAAGATCTTTCAGACCTTCTCAATCACCTACTACAACCAGATTCTGGTATGGCACCGAGTCGTCTTCCACACCGCGGTGGCGTTCATATTCCTGGCCTACATTTTTATCTCCCGCTCCCGCCTGCAGCACGTCCTGCTATCACCGCTGAACATATTCTTCCGTTCGCAGAAGCCGAAGGGGGCGCTGACTCCTATAAACCTGGAAACAGCCGAAAGCTACGGAGCATCCAAGATAGAGCAGTTCACCTGGAAGCAGCTCCTGGACCTCGATGCGTGCACCCGTTGCGGTCGCTGTCAGGACAACTGCCCGGCCAACATCAGCGGCAAGGCACTTTCGCCGAAGAAGCTTGTTCTGGACCTGAAGGATCATCTCTATGAGGTATACCCCATACCCCTGTGGAGGAAACCTAAAGAGCCGCGGCGGGACATGATCAACGATGTCATCACTCAAGAGGTAATCTGGGACTGCACTACCTGCCGTGCCTGTCAGGAGGCATGCCCGGTATATATTGAGCATATAGATAAGATTGTGGAGATGCGCCGCAATCTGGCTCTGGAGAGGGCTGAATTTCCTGAATCTGCCCAGGGAGCGCTTCAAAGTCTGGGGACCAGGGGCCATCCCTGGAGGGGAACCACAGCGACGAGGACGGACTGGATCAGCGGTCTGGGAGTGACGATGCTATCAGAGAAAGCGGATGTAGATATGCTGTACTGGGTAGGCTGCACTGCCGCTCTAGAAGACAGGAATATGAAGGTGGCTATTGCCACAGCGAAGGTCCTGCAGGCAGCCGGGATCAGTTTCGGGATACTGGGCGTAGAGGAGGGCTGTTGTGGAGATCCCGCCCGGAGGATGGGAGATGAATACCTCTTCCAGACACTCTGTCAGAAGAACATCGAGGTGCTCAAGAACTACAATGTCAAGAAGATCGTGGCCAGTTGTCCTCACTGCTTCAACGCACTGAAGAACGAATACCCGCAATTCGGCGGCACTTTTGAGGTTGTCCACCACTCGCAGCTCATTGCTGATCTGATCTCTCAGGGCAAGCTGAGGGTGGGTGGCATGGACAGGCTGAAGGTGGCATACCACGACTCATGCTATTTGGGCCGCCACAACGATATTTTGCGGCAACCGAGGGAAGTCCTGGATGCCATCAAGGGTATAGACAGAGTGGAGCTGTCCAGACATGGAAAGAAAGGCTTCTGCTGTGGTGGTGGCGGAGGTCATATGTGGATGGAGGAGCCTCCGGACAAGCGTCTCAACACAAGGCGGACCGATGAGGTGATACAGGCCAAGGTGGACACAGTGGCCACAGCGTGTCCATACTGTCTGTCGATGTTTGAAGATGGTCTGAAGGCAAGAGAGGTAGAGGAATCCATCAAGGCTATGGATTTGAGCGAGCTAGTGGCCCGGGCGCTGCCCCTGACAACTCCCAAATAAGGCTTGTATCCATCCTGTGATCCCGCGCACAAGCTATCCCTCACATTTTGCTATAATCGAGGACAAAGAAAGGGGTTTTTACCATCCCGTTTCGCTTCGGGTAACGCTGAAGAACATCGCTGGAACGGGTAATCCCCTCGGTGGTTAGGGAATTGAAGCTCTCACCAGACAATGCTGTGGCTGTCGTCTG
>JBGOWL010000111.1:0-5863 GCA_041478585.1 Dehalococcoidia bacterium
CGGGCGCCGGCTGCCTCGGCCGCCTTCCGTACCATGGCAATCTCGGCCTTGGTATCGGTCTGGAAGGCATTGATACAGACCACTGGATTGATGCCGGCGGTTCTAATGGTGTTGATATGGTGTAGCATGTTGGGGAGGCCCTTCTCCAAGCTCTTGAGGTCCTCTTTAGTGTAAGCATCAGGCAGCGGTAGTCCGGCTACCACTTTGGGTCCGCCACCGTGCATCTTCAAGGCGCGGATAGTGGCAGTGAGTACCGATACATGTGGCTTCAGACCACTCAAGCGGCACTTGACATTCCAGAACTTCTCGAAGCCGATATCCGCGGCGAAGCCGCTCTCGGTGATGTGGTAGTCAAACATCTTCAGGCCAATCCGGTCGGCGATGATGGAAGACTGCCCTACCGCAATATTGGCAAAAGGCCCAGCATGCACCATGAGGGGCTGATACTCCACTGTACCGCACAGGGTGGGGTTGATGGTGTTGCGCATCCAGGCAGTCATGGCACCGCCGACTCCCAGATCACCCGTGGTAACAGGATTGCCCTTCTTGTCGAACGCCACGGTAATCGTGTCCATTCTTTCCCGCATGTCCTTCAGGTCCCTGACTACTGACAGCATGGCCATTAGCTCGGAGCCCACGGCAATGCCGAACCTGGACTGCATGGTGAAACCGTCCATACGTCCGCCCAAGCCAATGATGATATTGCGGAGGCTCTGAGCGCAGAAATCCATGATCCAGCCCATTTCCACCCTGGTGGGGTCGACATCCAGGCGGCGCATCCCGGTGAGCCGCTGTAGCTGCTCATCATTGTAGTTGCGCTCATGCTGCATTCTGGAAGTCAGGGCTACCATGGCCAGGTTATGGGCGTTCATGATGTCGTTTATGTCGCCGGTAAGACCCAAGGAGAACTCGGTCATGGGGATCAGTAGGGCATTGCCGCCACCGGCAGCGGTCCCCTTGATATTCATGGTGGGACCACCGGAGGGCTGGCGAATACAGCCACCTGCATTCTGCTTTCGTTTCCCCAAACCCTCAATGAGACCGCAGGTCGTCGTGCTTTTGCCTTCACCTAGGGGAGTGGGAGTAATGGCCGTGACCTCAATGTACTTGCCGTCCGGCCTCTTCTTGAGGCGCTCGATAATCCTCATGAAATCGAGCTTGCACAATCTGCCCATGGGGATGATTTCATCCTTTTGCAGTGCTAGCGTCTTCCGCCAGTCATCGGGTGTGGGCATATTCGCCTCGGCTGCCTCGGCAATCTCCCAGTCCTTCATTTTTGTCGCATCGTACGCCACATGAACCTCCTTGATTCTTTCGTTACTGAATAGCAGCCCCTTTCGGGGCAGTATTCCACGTCGATAGTCCTGCTCTCGCCGCTTCTGTTGGAGCTGCGCTACATGGATTGCTCAATGAGACTTGGCCTGCATCTCAGCAGCCCTGATAGTATTCATCATGAGCATAGTGATCGTCATTGGCCCCACTCCTCCTGGAACGGGAGTGATGGCCTTTGCCTTCTCCTTGATGGCATCGAAATCTGTGTCTCCCACCAGCCGGAAACCGCTCTTCTTGGTCGCGTCAGCGACTCGGTTCACACCCACATCGATAACCACGGCGCCCTCTCTGACCATGTCCGCCGTTATCGCCTTGGGGCTTCCCATGGCAGCAATCACAATATCGGCCTGTCTAACTACTTCTGCCATATTCTTCGTCCCTGTGTGGACCATGGTTACCGTGGCATTGGCTCCCTTCTTTTTCTGTATCAGGATTGCCATCACAGGCTTGCCCACAATGTTGCTGCGCCCGCAGATAACCACATGCTTGCCCTCCGGGCTGTTGCCGCTGCGAACTAGCAACTCCTGGATGCCGTGTGGAGTGCAGGGCATGAAATACGGCTCACCTATGAGCAGTTTTCCTACATTGATGGGATGAAAACCGTCAACATCCTTCTGCGGATTGATCAGATTGAGCACCTTGTCGGCATCAATGTGCTTCGGCAGGGGGAGTTGCACCAGAATACCGTGAAACTTGGCATCTTTGTTGAGCTGTTCTACCTTATCCAGAAGCTCTTTCTCGGTGGCACTCTCAGGGAACACGATGGTCTCTGAGTAGATGCCCAACTCTTCACTGGCCTTGCTCTTCCCTGACACATAGGACACCGAAGCAGGGTCTTCGCCCACTCGTACAATGACCAAGCCTGGAGTTATTCCCCTCTTCTTCAGCTCAGCTACTTTGACTTTGAGTTCCTCGCGGATTTCCTCGGCCACCTTGGTACCACTTATCAACTCTGCTGGCATTTCTGTGTTACCTCCTCTTCCATTTTATCTTGAGATAGAAGTCTTGCGCTGCTTCCCAGATCTACTCTGGTAGATGGTTAGTAACCCCTCATGCTGTTTGAGGTCGGTGTCTTCAACAAGCTATGGCTTGTAGGTGCAGCCGAGTAATAGACGCAAGGTGAATTGGTGACTGGATTTCTGGGGCAAAGATCAGTGTCAAGGGCGGAATCTGAGTGACAGACAAAGATAACCAAAGGTATTCGCACCACCTTACCCCTGAACCGCAGCAAATTATATCATCAACAACTGAGGGCATGCAACTTGAGCACCGAGGGGAACACCGCCAATCAATGAGCCGTCTGGACATGTCATGCCTTTGATTCACCCAGTCGAAGAGCCTATAATACCAGCAGAAACTAAGCCAATGCGCATACTGTTAGTTGTTCCACCATACGCTTTGGAGGAATTTCCCACTCCGCCGCTTTCTCTAGGCTATCTGGCCGCAAACCTCATAGCCAACGGTTTCGAAGTCGAAGTGCTGGACCTGTTGACATCAAAGCCTTCCCCAGCCAAGATACGCCGCGAGCTCGAAAAGTACCAACCCCAGGCAGTCGGAATCACCTGCGTTACGCTCAACTTCCTGCCAACTGCTAGGATTCTGAAGACGTGCAAGGAATTCGACCCCGGCATAACTACTGTGATCGGCGGGCCGCACGTGAGCTTTGCCGTGGAGGATACCTTCAAGCGCGCCCCCTGGATAGATGTGGTCGTCATAGGAGAGGGCGACATCACTATGGTTGAGTTGGCCTCAGCTCTGCAGAGGGGCACAGATATCGGGCAGATCAATGGTATCGCCTTTCGTCGCAACGGGAAGATAGTAATCACAGAACGGCGTTCTCTCATTGAATCGCTGGACAGCCTGCCTGTTCCAGCACGGGATCTTCTGCCTCTCTCTCGGTACAAGGCCCTGGGTATAGCCTGTTCCGTCATCAGCAGTCGCGGCTGTCCCTATGGCTGCATTTTTTGCACCACTCCCCGGATGTTCGGCCGAAAAGTGCGCTTCCGCCAGCCTCTTCTGGTGGTCGATGAAATCGAGGTCATATACCGGAAATACGGCTTCAGCCAGATAAACGTGGTGGACGATACCTTCACTCTCAATCATCCTCACGCCACGGAGTTGTGCCGCGAGCTGATCCGCCGCAACCTGCCCATCAAATGGAGTATTTTCTCCCGCGTGGACACATTGACGGCCGAGCTTCTGGATCTCATGCGTGAGGCCGGCTGCACCTACATGTTGTTCGGTGTGGAGTCTGGCAACCGGGAAGTCCTCAACAATATCAAAAAGGGGATCACTCCAGAGAAGGTCAGAAACGGCGTGAAGCTGGCCACTGCAGCCGGCATCGGTAGCTTTGCCTCTTTCATCATGGGGCTGCCTGGAGAGACTCCTGAAAGGGCTCGCGAGACGATGGCTCTGGCGAAGGAGCTGTCGGAACGCTGGGGCACCCAGTACGGATTTCACTATCTTTCACCCTTCCCCGGGACGGAGCTTTCCGAGCGAGCTAAGGAGTTGGGAATTCGCATTCTGACCAAGAACTGGAACCGTTACAATGCCAACGAACCAATCACAGAGGCTTCGGAAGGTGGCCTTGCTGCGGTGATAGAGGTAGTGGCTAAGTACGACAGGGGCATTGCTATGGCCTGGGAGACCATCGGCAGAAAGGCTGCGACCGGCGATGCAGACAGCATTGACCGTCTGCAGAAGAAGCAGACCGGCAGCTTTGTTTGGAGGCTCCTGCAGGAAGACGCCATTGAGAAGCTGGGCAAAGTAAGAGGAACGGCGACGCCGCAGCAAGCCCAATCCAGGCTGATCGAAGTAGTAGCCCGGAAGTTAAATACCCCGCTTGAGGTGGCCAGTCAGGAGATCAGCAGGCTATCGCAGAACAGATGGCTGCAGCCTGAGCCCTCATCCGACGGCTTCATTTGGCACTGGGCCTGAACCCTCCCAGCAGCGGTCTGTTTCGTGGATTTCATTTCAACTCAACCACGCTGGTCTTTCCCCAAAGAAGCGATGGCTCGCGCAACCAGTGTGTAGAGGCAATTCACAAACCGCCCCCATCGGCGCCTTGTAGAACTTCAGGGTGTCTAGCCTACCCCACCCCCGTACTACCCACTGCGGCCGCGCCCGTCCCTTTGCTTCGTTACCTCGTTGCCACTCCCACCGCCTCCGTCGTCATCGCCGTCTGGGCGTAAGCCCGAGCACTTCATGCGGATAGCAGGTCAGATGGCCATGCCCACCACACACAATCCACACGAGATACGCACGAGATATACGCAGATATTGACAGCATCAGCCAATCTATGATAATATCCCAAGGCGACTTCATGTATACACTCCCTCATCAACCTTCTCTGCAGGTATTGCACGACCAGGAACAGAGAAAAAGGGATTAAAGGGGGATCGCTGTCTCTCTGTTGGATAAGGCCACGATAAAAGAGTACAGGAAGCACGGCACAAGACCGGACTGGACCGTGGTGGGTGAGGAAATGCCATTCGTTACCACATAGCTGCCACGAGAGGAATCCAACTAGCCCCAGGACTTTGACTGGTTCCTGCGACTCTCTTTGACCCGTAGGACTTCTGACACTTGGGACAGCCTGCGATTGGCAGTTCCGGGAGTTGTAGTCTCCCTAGTGGCCAGAATCTGCGCAGAATGGTGCATCAAGGGCTTATGAAGAAGCTGTATGAAGACGCACTGAGCAGCTACGAGAAAGACATCAGCATGAGGTCTGATGACCCCTATGAAGCGTTGTGTCGTAATGGTACTGTTCTAGCGCAGTCCGAGAGGTACAAGGAGGCATTAGTGGCTTTTGCCCAGGCCATTGCGCTACGCTCCGATAACTCCAAAGCATATCATGGCAAGGCCATTGTCCTTGGAATGCTCGCCAGATATGCGGAGGCGTTGACCTGCTATGAGGAAGCCACCAGACTGAATCCTGATGACGTCCTGGCATGGCAGGGCCAGGGAATCACTCAGGTGAAGCTCGGGAGACCTGAGGAGGCATTGAAAGCATTTGCAGCTGCTATCAAGCTCGGTTGCGGTCTCGACGAGGCGAAAGCATGGCATGGGGCAGGTCTGGCCCTCGAGCAGTTGTCCAAATACGAGGTGGCATTAAAGGCTTACGACGAGGCTATCAGACTGGCGCCTAGTTACGGCGCACCACGTTACCACAAGGGTGTTGTACTTGAGGTGTTGGGGAGGCTCCATGACGCCTTGATGGCCTATGAGGAGGCTGTCACACTGATGCCTGACGACCCCGAAGCATGGTATGACATGGCTTTTGTTCTGTCGAAGATCGACAGGCATGAGGAGGCGTTGATGGCCTATGAGGAGGCTACCAGGCTGAAGTCTGATGATGCCCTAGCATGGCAGGGCCAGGGAATCACTCTAGTGAAGCTCGGAAGACCTGAGGAGGCGTTGAGGGCCTATAGGGAAGCCTTCAGGCGGATGCGCACCTATGTCATGTATCCACGGCAGAAGTTCTTCCTGCGGTCGAAGCTCACGAGAAGACATGAGGACGAGTTGATGGCC
>JBGOWL010000211.1:0-3776 GCA_041478585.1 Dehalococcoidia bacterium
AGTCCCTGCGTACTGGCCATGATTCCCCTGGTGATCGGCTACGTGGGCGGCTATGCCGAAGGGTCGCAGAAGAGGGCAGTTCAGTGTTCGGTGGTCTTCACCCTCGGCCTTACCATAACCTTCACTATCTTAGGCATCATTGCCGGTGCCCTGGGCAGGCTGTTCGGGGACGTGGGCGGCTTCTGGAAGTATGTCCTGCCGCCGGTGGCCATCATACTGGGGCTGTATCTCCTGGGGGTATTCAAATTCAATATTGGTATATCACAGCGCTTCATGCCAAAGCGGAGAGCACTGCTGGGGGCCTTCCTGATGGGCCTCTTCTTTGGTATAGTGGCTTCTCCCTGTGCCACGCCGGTGCTGGCCGTCATTCTGACCCTGGCTGCCACCAAGAAGCAGATCGCCTACAGTGGTGGCCTTCTATTGGCCTACGCTCTGGGACACTGGGTGTTGGTGCTGGGGGCCGGGATATCAACAGGCTTCGCCCAGAGGGTGTTGGCATCCAGGGGCATCGCCAACATTTCCGACTACTCCAAGAAGGTCGGCGGGGTGTTCCTGATAGGGGCGGGAGTGTACCTGGCAATCACCTTGTTTTGATGCTGATCGGAGGTGAGGTATCATGCTGAAAGTTAAGCCCCCAGAGGGTTATCCTCCAGAGCAAGGGCGCTACGTGAGAGGCAATGACTTCTCTCCTGTGGCAGTGTGCGTGATCCTGGATGATTTTGATTTCAAAATTCCTCCCGACTTGCAGGAGCTGGTTATGGCAGGGACGGACGCCGGGGCTGCCCTGGCGGGGATGCTGCAGACGGAGAACGTGGGAATGGAGAAGATGCTGTGTAACATCGTAGCTAACCCCAACATTCGCTATATTGTGCTCTGTGGGAGGGAGTCCACTGGCCACCTACCCGGACAATCGCTGCTGGCGCTGAAGCAGAACGGGGTTGATGAAAGAAAGCAGATCATTGGCTCCAGTGCCCCGACGCCGTATCTGCACAACATCCCTCTGGAAGTGATAGAGAGGTTCAACAAGCAGATCATCACCATTGTCAACCTGCTGTGCAAACCGGGGGAAACCGACACCCGGGCGCTTGGGCTTGATCCCAAGGTAATAGAGAAGGCGGTCTGGAGTTGTTACCAGGAGAGTCCAGTGGTGTTCAAGGATTACACGCTGTATGATATGGGGGCGTATCCTGAGCCAGCGCTGTTCCATAGGATCGTGTCAAAACTGCAGGAGCCGCAGCAGGCAATTGAGCCGGGCAAGTCGAAGATGGGCATGGGGCTGACGCTGCAGAAGCTGCTACCCAAGACGAACTGCAAGAAATGCGGCAAATCGACCTGCCTTGCCTTTGCCATCGAGTTGGCCAAAGGTAAAATGCAACTGGAGGATTGTCCTTCGTTGAGTGAGCCGGAGTTCGCAGCCGATCGCCAGGCGTTGGCCAGGCTGCTGGAGTGATGGCTTGCCATGATGGGTGTCAGGAGAGGTGAACCATGAGCGGCAAAGGAGGAAGCATGATAGAGCGTCTCAGACAGGTCGACAGAATGGCGTGGCTACTCTTGTTCCTACGGGTGGGCCTTGGTGGGCTGTTCATCACTTCCAGCATTACCAAATTCCAGCACCCGGAACTCTTCATTGATGCGGTTCTGAGCTATGACCTGCTGCCGGAAAGCCTGGCGCGGTTCTATGGCACGGTGCTTCCCTGGGTGGAGCTTTTCGTTGGATTCTCTCTGATTCTGGGGATATTCTCGACGTTTGCCGCCGGCATCAGCGCTGCGATGACGTTCAGTTTCATCATAGCCAATATTTACAGCATCTTTCATCCCGGGGCAGATGCCTGCGGCTGTCTGGGGCAACTGGTCAATCTAAGCCACCCCGCTGCCCTGGCAATCGATTTTGCCATGCTGGCGGTGGCCGGGCTACTGCTGTACTTCAGGGACAAGGCAGGCTACCTGGGAGTGGGGCGTCTGCTTGCCAGGGTGAAGGATATCCCCGGCCTGCCAGGGTCAGCCAGGTTTGTTCTTGGTGCGGCCCTAATCGTGGTGGCCATGATAGTGGCTGTGCCTCTGATCAGCGGACCGGGGGACTCGCTGGGTGCGGAGGTAGATGCCGGGCTGAAAGACTATGACGCTGTCGTTGTGTTTTTCTATGGTGAAGATCCGGCTGGCTATGAAATCATATATGAGCTAGAGTCTGGGCCAGAGTACCAGTCAGTTCGATTCATACGGGTTGATTGTGTGGCTGATCCTGATGCAGCGAAAGATTTTGATATAGAAACCTTTCCAACCGTCCTGGTGATAACCAGTGAGAACAGGAAGGGGGTTGTCCTAGCGGGGCCGGTGGACAAGGATGTCTTGATAGCTACTATTGAGCAAGTCCTGTCGAGCAGCCCGTGATAGTGGCGGCCGAAATGCAGATCCTCTCTGGAATTAGCCTGTGAGCAACGCCGAACCGAGAGCCGTGATCGCCAGGCTTTCCCTGCTGGACCGTTTTCTGACGCTGTGGATATTCCTGGCCATGGCGCTGGGAGTGGGGCTGGGGTATTTCGTTCCTGAAGTAGCTGATACCATCACCCGCTTCCAGGTGGGGACCACCTCCATCCCCATCGCTATCGGCCTTATCCTGATGATGTATCCTCCGCTGGCGAAGGTGAGGTACGAGGAACTGGGCCGGGTCTTCCGCAACTGGCGGGTGCTGGGGCTTTCCTTGGTGCAGAACTGGGTCATCGGCCCGGTGCTGATGTTCCTGCTGGCGATACTCTTCTTAGGGCGCATCTGGCCGCACCCGGACTACATGGCCGGCCTGATTCTGATAGGGCTGGCGCGGTGCATCGCCATGGTCATCGTCTGGAACGAACTGGCCAGAGGCGATAGAGAATACGCCGCTGGACTGGTCGCTTTCAATTCCGTGTTCCAGATAGTCTTTTATTCAGTCTATGCCTATGTCTTTATCACCGTGCTGCCCGGCTGGTTCGGCCTGAAAGGCTCCGCCGTCGATATTACCATCGGCCAGATAGCCAGGAGTGTCTTCATCTACCTCGGCATACCTTTCTTCGGAGGGATGATAACGCGTTACACACTAATAAAGAGCAAGGGGCGCGAATGGTATGAAAGCAGGTTTATACCGAAAATAAGTCCCATTACTTTAGCCGCTTTACTCTTTACGATCGTGGTCATGTTCTCGCTCAAAGGCGAGATTATCGTGCGGATTCCCCTCGACGTGGTGCGTATCGCCGTCCCGCTGCTGATTTACTTCGTCATCATGTTCCTGGTCTCGTTCTACCTGGGGAGGAAAATCGGGGCGGACTACAGCCAGACGGCCAGCATCGCTTTCACCGCCGCCAGCAACAACTTCGAGCTGGCTATCGCCGTGGCCGTGGCCGTTTTCGGCATCGGTTCCGGCCAGGCGTTTGCCGCCGTCATCGGCCCCCTCGTAGAAGTGCCGGTGCTCATCGGCCTGGTCAACGTGGCCCTTTACTTCCAGCGCCGGTACTTCAAACAAGCCGCCTGACAGATTTAATAATTCTGTTATATTTTTGCGTCTAATTATATGACTTTGGCATCGTGCCACGCCTATACTGGAAATGAAACAGGCGTAAATCTGTTTACAATATCGCGTCAGGAGGCATAAGCATGAAGAAAAAGCTATGGTTGGCTTTATCTCTTGGACTGGTGCTGATAGTCATCGGCCTGGCCGGCTGTGATAACATCACCTCGCCGCCCTCTAAAGCGACCGGCGGAATCTTCAATAACCAGAGCACGGGAATCTGGGTCAGCGGGGAAGG
>JBGOWL010000091.1:0-6404 GCA_041478585.1 Dehalococcoidia bacterium
CAGTAGAATAGGCACAATCAATTAACAGGATGTGCCTGGGCGGCCCAGGGAAGAACCGAAGACCGATATTCAACCCTTGATTCAGGCTCTACCGGTACATCCAACCGATCATATAAGGGGAACGATAATAAAACTGTAAGAAAGGGTGCGTTATGCCTCAGCAAAAACCGTTGCTACTGGTAGTAGATGATGACCCCGCGCTGGTCAGACTGGTCAGCCTCAACCTGGAGCTGGACGGCTACCAGGTAGTCACGGCTGCCAACGGCAAGACAGCCATCGAGCTTATCCAAAAGGAGCAGCCAGCGCTGGTTCTCCTTGATGTCATGATGCCAGGCATGGACGGCTTCCAGACATGCACCCGTGTCCGTGAATTCTCGGAAATACCCATCATAATGCTGACCGCCAAGGGCGGCGTTGAGGACGTCGTTCGCGGCCTGGATATTGGCGCCGACGATTATGTAATCAAACCCTTCAGTATCACCGAGCTGCTAGCCCGTATAAAAGCCGTGCTTCAGCGGTCCAAATTCCCACAGGAAACAGCACAGCCACCCTTCATCTCGGGCCAGCTATGCATAAACTTCGCCCACCATCAAGTAACCATAGACGACAAAGAGGTGATGCTACCCCCCACAGAGTATAGAATCCTTTGCCTGTTGGCCCGCAATGCCGGCAGAGTGATCACCCACGATCATCTTCTGACCGAAGTCTGGGGCAAGGAATACCGCGGCGATACTCACATACTTCAAGTCGCCGTCGCCCGATTGAGAAAGAAGCTTGGCGACGACTCCAGCAATCCCAAGTATATCGCCACCAGACCGGGTATTGGCTACACCCTCAGAAAACCAAAGGATCAAGGCTGCCTTCCCGCTAGCAGTAGCGACCCAATACCCTGCGCCACCGGAGCGGATACCGTCAAAGCATAGTACAAGCAACTATACCCCGCTCACCTTCATTGGTCTCCCCACCAAGTCAGGCGGAATCTCTTCACGCATTCACCAGCTTGGTTCTATCAAATGATATCCAATAGGCCTTATCATGATTCTAACTGATTCTTACCGCTATGGTTCCCACAGGTATTGACACTGCTATTGACAAAAACCCTAGTTGGCATTAGAATAGCGGCCCGACACGTCGGAAGGAGAGGTGATCAAGGTGAATAGGGAAACCCTGGACCTGAGAAGGAACGGCAGCGGGCACCGAAAGCTCAATGGTCGCCGTTCCAATATCCAGATAATCGCCGATATGCTCAAGGTGGGTGAAAAGGGTGCCGGCAAAACGGAGATCATGTACAGCGCTAACATGAGCTACACCCAAATACAGAAATACCTCGGTTTCCTCATAAACCACGGCTTCATTGACCGGGTATCTGTAGGCAACCCGCATGTTCACTATCAGGTGACACCGAAGGGGGCCAAGCTGCTCGAGTCCATAGACCTCATCACCGAAGTGCTTGGTTTCCAGGATGTATATGAGGATTGACCCGGCTGTCCTAGCATGACATGGCAACTCGGGGAACACCAAAAGTGAAAGGAGATCATCAAGTGTCCGAAAGAAGAATGCTGGTGGTAGACGCAGAGCTTATTGACAGGATAGACGCCAATCGCAATGACATGAGCCGCACAGAGTTCCTTGAGTTCCTTATGGACAGCTATCTGAAACGGGACAGCAAGGCTGAGGAGAGCCCGCACCGCGGTGACGCCCACCAGGCCCGCGAAGAGGTAAAGGACTTGCTCAAAGCCCTGGTTGCAGACAGCCAGAGAAAAGAAAGCAAGCCGGACGACCTCGTGCACAGGGAAGAACTTAACCAGTTCTACGATGGCATAAGGGATCTCATGCGGAGTTTCCTTGACTTCTTCGTCACCTACGGGCTGGAGATGGGCAGGGAACCTCAGGATACCGAATTTCAGCAGCTAAGTCAGAAGCTGCAGGCCCTTGATCGTTCTATGAAAAGGAAGTAGCGGTCGCTGGAACGGGATGAGGTCCCGTTCTAGCTGGCTTCTCTGCTCCTCCGCCATTCTGCTATCTCCGTACTCTTCCCCTTCTTCACACAGCCTTCTAGAACTATCTTCTAGAACCCAATCACTTCCCAACCCTCTCAAGACGCCCCATAATAGCCCCACGTGTACCAGGTTACACTTGCTCTAAGGGGGAATTCCTCTCACCCCATCGTCAAGGGGTCAGAGGAGGGAGGTGTAAGGTGATCAGACCCATTGATCTCGTGTGCCAGAACAGAAAGGATGAACTGTGGCAGATGTGCTGCGGCTTCATCGATCTCTCCATGGAGCAGTTCATGGCCATACAGAAGAGATTGCTCCTGGAGCAAATCGAACTGCTGAACAACTGCTCTCTAGGTAACAAGGTTATGCGCGGGGCTGCGCCCCGAACCATCGACGAATTCCGAAAGCAGGTGCCCCTCACCACCTATGCCGACTACTGTCCCGACCTCCAGGAACGCCGGGAGTACGCACTGCCAGCAAAGCCAGACCGCTGGATAAGGACTTCAGGCTACAGCGGCACATACGACATCAAGTGGGTGCCCTGGTCAGAGCCATTCACCACAGAATGCCAGAAGCTCTCTGCAGCCTGCGCTCTTTTCGGGATATCGCGCTATCGTGGGGACATCTCCAGTGTCACTGAACACTGGAAGGTGCTCTATACCGTCGGCGGGCTCGAGTATGCCAGCGGCGCTTTCGGTGACCTTATGCGGCAGGCGTTCAATTTCGACTTCCTGCCCTCCAACCCGGACGGCCTGCCGTTCACTGAGAAGATAAAGGCCGGCTTCACCCAGGCTCTATACGAAGGTCTGGACGCCTTTGGCGGCCTGCCCTCTGTTTTGGTGGCAGTGGGAGAGCAGATGCGAGAGCAGCCCAGGAAACCTGACGCCGCCTTCCTCATGGCTCATCCCAAAGCCATGTTTCGTCTTGCCAAGGGCCTGGCCAAGAGCAAGTTGGCTGGCCGTCCCATGCTCCCCAAGGACCTGTGGGACATAAAAGTCATCCTCGGAGGCGGCACAGACTCCGCCGTCTTCAAGAAGAGGGTCGAGGACATGTGGGGAAGACGTCCCCTGGAGCTCTATGCCGGCACCGAAGGCGGAATCTACGCCACCCAGACCTGGGACTATGAAGGAATGACTTTCGTACCCAGCCTGAACTTCTTCGAGTTTATCCCCGAAAAAGAGCATCTCAAGTGGGAGATCAACCCCTCCTATCAGCCAAAGACCATACTGCTGGATGAGGTCAAGCCGGACCAGAACTACGAGCTCGTCATAACCAACCTGCACGGCGGTGCCCTGGTCCGATTCAGACTGGGCGACATGATCAGCATCACTTCACTGCGCAATGATAACCTGAATATCGATCTGCCTCAGATAGTATTCTACGGCCGGGCCGACTACATTATTGACATCGCCGGCCTGGGCAGACTCACCGAAAGGATAATCTGGGAGGCCATCGAGAACACCGGCATTCCCTACGTCGAATGGACTGCCAGAAAGGAGGTCAGGGACGACAGGGCCGTGCTCCATATTTACATTGAGCCACGCCACAGGGATGGGCTGGATGAAACATCGATAAGCGCGGCGATAGGCCACCAGCTTGCCAGGCTGGAAAGCCAGTACCATCATAATCCCTACAATATCTACGATGCCGCTGTGGATGCCGTTCCCGCCACCAACGCCAGCCAGATAGAGACTACCCTGCTTCCTCAGGGAGTCTTCGCCGGCTACATAGCCGCCCGCCAAGCCGAAGGATCAGACCTGGGGCATCTGAAGCCGCCTCATGTCAATCCATCAGATAGAATGCTTTCAATGCTCATGACCACGCCAACACCGGCACAAGTACTGGAGCCCGCAGCGGCAGCCAGATAGCCCCCCTTTGTTCTGACCAAACAACGGGGGAAGGGCGGGCAATGCATATTGGCCCGCCCTTCCGCATTTCTTCGCCCCGCCATTTCCCGCATTAGAGCCAACGCTCTCCAAACATGGCACAGTTCACGCACGATCCAATTAGCTCACTATTGCTATCCATTTGGGTCTTCTCAAAAACATCACCGCGTGCCAGAATCTACCCGGAAGCCAGAGTCATAGGATGGGGCAAGGGCTTCCCTTCGACAATCAATCGATCGATACAGGGAGAATAGTCGGCTGTCATGAATGAACATATGCTCATCCCGCTTATTGCCACTATTGTCTACCTGGTCCCTCTGGTGCTGCTGCTTCTTCATCGGCCCTGGCCAAAGCAAGGCATCCTTTTTCTCCTCTATCTCATCCCCGCCATGCTCTATAGCTTGGCCGATTTCCTCCTTCGGGCCGGTTCCCTGGTAATCAATGACGAGCTACTGGTCAAGATCATCATCTGCCTGGCCATACTGATGATAGTCCAGTTCCACCGCATCCTGCGCTCCTACGCCACAAACAGGATCGACAGGACATCCGCCCTTGGCTATGTCGCCTTCGGCACCATTATCATCCTCACAGCTCTGGACTACGTCCCCCGGAATGTGGAGGTCACAGATGACGGCGTCTCCGTGCAATACGGTCTCTGGCTGCTGCCCCTAGTAGTCTTCCTGCTCGCCCTGATACTCCAGGACCTCTATCTGCTGCGGCGAAGATTCAACGCTTCAACCCAGACCCAGGAACGCAACCAGCTACTATACCTTGTGGTAGCCACCTTCGTCGGAGCCATATTCCTTCTTAGCTCTCTCACCCCCAACGGCACCGAATATGCCACCGGCCATATCGGCAACCTGGCTGTGGCTCTCATCATCGTCTACGCTATCATAGCTCACCGGTTGATGGACGTCGGCGCCGCCATCCGCCAGGCGCTGGTCTATTTCTGGCTGGCCGTCATCACCGGGCTGGCATATGGCCTCCTCTTCTGGCTGGCCTCTATCATTTTTGACTTTGAGTGGACATACAAAACAATCCTGTCAACCCTCGCTGTCGCCGCTGCCTGCGTTGTCCTGCTCTTCTTCATGTCCAGCCTTCTCCAAAAGACTGTAGGAGAAATCTTCGTGGGCAGGAAGTACAGCTATCGTCAGAAATTGACCGAGTTCATCTCCAGTACATACGGCATCACCGACCTTGAGGCATTTGGCGACCAACTGCTCTCCCTCATCTGTCGGTCCACAGCCAGCCAGCAGGCCTGGCTGCTGGTGCCCTCTTTCGACAAGAGCGCATTTGAAACCCGCTCCACCTGCTCCCTGGACAAGAACCGGGTGCCAGAACAACTCAGAATCAGCCAGGACAGCCCCATACTTACCTGGCTTGAACGGGAGGCCACCCCATTATCAGCCAGAGATATGCAGATCCTGCCCGAGTTCTCCTCCCTTTGGGACGAAGAAAGAAGGCAGCTCGCATCGGCCAAAGCAGACACTTTCTTCCCCATCATCAATCAGGGCAAGCTCATAGCCCTCCTGGTCCTGGGCACAAAGAGAAGAGGAGGACCACTCGCCCTCGAGGAACTCGACCTGATTCTGTCGGCAGTTAAGCGCTTCGGTGGAGCCATTCACAAGGAGTCTCTTCGCGAAGAGCTGCAGACCAGAGAAGAAGAGCTCCTCATCTTTAATCGTCTCATGAACATACTGAGCTCCAGCATCAACATTGGCGAGACCTTCGACCGCTTCTCGCAGGAGCTACAGAAGGTGGCTCCCGTTGACTGGGCCACCATTGCCATGGCCGATGGGGAAGACCTCTGCTTTCTGGCCATGTCCAGCACCACACCGTCACCGTGGAAAGTCAATGAGAGGATCCCTATCGCCGGAACCGGCACAGAATGGGTGATGAGAGAGCAGAAAAGCTTCTACGAGCCTGACCTGGCCAGACAGCGGAAGTTTTCCACCGGGGACAAACACCTCAAGCAGGGAATTTGCTCAGTTGTCTACCTGCCCCTGGTCTCCGGCGGCAAGAGCATCGGGGCACTGACCGTCGCCAGCCACTCTCCCAGGGCCTACAGCATCAGGCAGGTGAAACTGCTGGAGCAACTGGCTTCGTATATCACAGCCCCTATCGAAAACTCCCAGCTTTACAACCAGGCCAGGGAAAAAGCCCGCATCGATGAGCTTACCGGCCTTTTCAACCGCCGCCACTTTGATGAGAGGTTGAAGGAGGAAATCACCCGCCACGCCCGCTACGGGGGCACCTTCTCCCTGCTCATGCTCGACCTTGATTCATTCAAGGTCTATAACGACATCTTCGGACATCCCGCCGGCGACGATCTACTCAGAGAGGTTGGCGACATGATAAGACACTCCATCCGCACCAGCGACCAGGCCTTCCGATACGGCGGTGACGAGTTTGCCATGATTCTGCCTCATATTGACGTCGAGGGCGCCTATCACGTGGCAGAGCGAGTCCGTCAGTCAATCGCTCACCGCATGCAGGAAAGTTCAACAGGCGTCACCTCCAG
>JBGOWL010000020.1:0-12621 GCA_041478585.1 Dehalococcoidia bacterium
GGGGATGAAGGCCACCCGCTAGAGCTCCTCTTCTGGCGGCTGGAATGAGGATGTCCAGAGAGTCAGCTCCGCTGCAGTGCATGACGCTTTGCCCCCGATGCCATTTGACCTCTGCCGCAATCTGCGGGATGACTCCATCGGGGGTAGTGATGAAGACCATTTCCGCTGCATCAGCCACAGCCTGGCCGTTGCCCTGAACCTTGCATCCATCTACCATGCCGGCCAGTCTTTCAGCCGAAGCGCGAGTACGACTGGCCACGGCTGTCACATCGTGGCCCTTATGATTCAGCCTCACGGCCAGGGCAGTTCCCACAGTTCCGGCACCTATGAACCCTACGCTCGTCATGTTGTATCAGTTCAACAAAAAAGCCTTCTTGGCAACGCCAAGAAGGCTTCCGAAAGTACACCCTGTTAACCGTCTCGGTCGTTACCGATCCAAGCGATCTGATTGTTAAACCTTATGCGACTCTAGATGCTCACCGCCTTGCGGTCGATGGCAACTCTCACTATACCAGATTCAGGTCTAATATGTCAAGCAGAACGGCTGGCACCCCTCAGAAAGCGCTCAAATAACGCCCTCTGCCTTGAGCTGCTGAAGCTGCTCAGGCGTAAACTCCAAAAGGCTGCTGTAAACCTCCTCATTGTGTTCGCCAGCCATGGGTGCAGGTCTTTCTATAGCCCCGGGTGTGCCAGACATCTTTATGACAACTCCAGGCAGCGGAACTTTGCCTATGCCAGGATATTCCATATCAATGAGCATCTCTCTGGCTGCCACCTGGGGATCATTGACCATTTCCGCAATGTTGTTCACCCGAGAACAGGGCACCCTGGCCTGTTCCAGAATCTTGATGGCCTCGTCAACTGTCTTGTCCTTCAACCACTCCTCCACCACGGTCTGAATAGCCTGGCGACTTTCATAACGAAGCCTGTCGTCCTTGAACCGGGGATCTTCCTTCAAATCCTCCCTCCCGATGGCTCGGAGAAATCTCCTCCAAATGGGGGTCCCCGAGGTGCCAAGCATCACCCAACCGTCCTTGGCCTTGAGGCAGTTGGTGAAGTTGTAGTAGCTGGCGTTGCCCTGTCGCGCCCGGATGATGCCCGAGACCTTGTATTCAGCGGCCACAGCCAGACCGGCCACACAGGAGACAGCCACATCTAGCAAAGCAACGTCTATGAATTGCCCTTTGCCGGTTCTTTGTCGGTGGTAGAGGGCGAACATTATGCCCAGCGCAGTATGACTGCCCGTACTGAAGTCTACCCAGGCATAGCCCGATCTTGTAGGAGCAGCCTCCGGAAATCCAGTGTAGCTCATCGCCCCCGACAGCGCCTGGGCAATGGTATCAAAACAGGGGCGCCGTGCATATGGACCCGTGGAGCCAAACCCCGAGACTTTGGCCACAATAATCGCCGGGTTGAACTGCGTCAGAGAATCATAGCTCAGCAGACTCTCTTCCGGTGATCCACTGACATAACTATGCAGCACCACGTCACTTTTTCTGACCAGTTGCCCCACTATCCCCCTGCCTTTGTCACTCAGGGGATCAAGAGTGATTCCCCTTCTGTTTTGCAGGGTGACCAGGGTGAGCATGCTCTCACCATTAGGGGCATACGGCCCGAAGTTCCTCTCCTCTTCGCCGGCGGGTCTCTCAACCCTGATGACTTCAGCACCCATGGCAGCCAAGAGGGTAGCCGTATATGGGCCAGCAAACCAGCGGGAGAAATCAAGAACTCTTACACCTGTCAGTACCTTTTCCAAATAACCGGCCTCCTTGACTTGGTATATTGTTCAAGCTGTCACAGCACCAGTCAGCTTATGGAAGCTATCCTGCCCCCTCATGACTGGGGTCGTGTTTCTTGATCAGGCTTGCCTGCCCCACCTTCCTTATTACCCTCTTCTGCTTGAAGAATGCGTACCAGTTGTTCCGCCCGAGCAGAGCCAATGCGCAATTGCCGCTGCAGATAGGACACCGAGATCTGTTTGCCATCCTTGGCCAGCTTTCTCGCCTGGTCCAACAGCGGGTCACCGGAGCTTTCCTCACCGGTGTAAGTCAACACTTCAATCGGCTGAGATCGTGCCTGCTTGCTCCAGAACGCTGTCAGTCTCTCAAGTTCCTGTGAGGATACGTAACATCCCTGGAGACGCTTCGGCTTGGACAGCTCGGGAGTGAGATAGAGCATGTCACCCCGCCCCAACAGTTTCTCCGCACCCATCATGTCCAGGATTGTCCGCGAATCCACCTGAGAGGCCACGGCAAAGCTGATACGGGTGGGGAAGTTAGCTTTAATAAGCCCGGTGATCACATCCACCGAAGGGCGCTGAGTAGCTACCACACAGTGAATACCCACTGCACGGCCCATCTGCGCCAGACGGCAGAGCAGGGGCTCCACTTCATCGGATTGCAGCATCATCAGGTCAGCCAATTCATCAACAATTAGTAAAATACTGGGCATCTCCTTAGCCACCTTGGTGTTCTTGTTGTACGCCTCGATATTGTGCGCCCTTACCTCGGCCAGTCTTCGATAGCGATTGTCCATCTCATGGGCCAGCCACTTCAGTACATCCACCGCCCTCTCACTCTCAGTGATAACCGGATTCATCAAATGAGGCACCCCATCAAAGGCGATGAGTTCCACCCGCTTGGGGTCAATCATGATGAATCTGACCTTGTCGGGCGTGTTACTCATGAGGATGGAGACAATGATGGCATCCAGGCACACTGTCTTACCACTTCCAGTGGCTCCGGCGACAAGCAGGTGAGGCATCTTGGCAAGGTCACCCACTGACGCCTCACCGGAGGTGCCTTTGCCCAAAGCCAGAGCCAGTTTCGAACGCCCGCTGAGTCTCTTGAAGGCGACACTTTCCAGAACCTCGCGCACGGGGACCAGCCCGGCAGAAATATTGGGGACCTCAATGCCCACCAATGCCTTGCCAGGGACAGGCGCTTCAATCCTGATACTCGGAGCTGCCAGAGCTAGAGCTAGATCATTTGCCAGAGAAGTAATGCGTTCTACTTTGACTCTGGTCCTGGACACCTCCTCAGTTCTCACCCTCGTGTTGCCGTATCTGTCTTTATCCTTGACCTCTTTGTACTTTTTGTCCCAGCCAGGCTCCACCCCAAACTGGGTGACAGCAGGACCCTGGTTTATTTGCACTACCTTTGCTTCCACACCGTAACTGGCCAGTGCCTCTTCAATCGCCCTTGCTCTTCTCTCTGCCTCAGTCTTGCTAAGTTCCACCTTGACAGTTTCATCCAGAAGGTCGATGCCGGGAAGCTGCCACTCCTCCGAGGAGCCAGGGGTTTGGTCTGTAAGCACTACCTTGGCCGCTCTGGAGGATGCCTTTGGCTGTGGCGCTGGCTTTTTCTTCGGCTCATCCTCGGGATCACTGGAATGAATCGCCTTTGAGATCAATGGTATGCGACGCTCCCTTATCCACAACAGAATACGTCGGTGTAGTGGATGCTCAGAGTAGTACTTGCCCAGTCCCACCACCGATCGCTTCGCCTTCTGTAGAAGCTGCCTCAACGCAGGTACGGCTCTCTTCGTCCAATTGTCCGTCTCACGCCGGGCGAAATCCGGTGCCAGGAGAGCTACACCGACAATGATTATGCCTACGACACGGAAAACACCAAGAGCTGTCTGCCAGTCACTGCCCGGGTTGCCAATGATCGCCTGACCCCACGCACCACCCAGGGAAGCATCTTCCAGGATGCCCCCATCCTCAGGTTTGAAGAAGGCAAGTATGCCCAGCAAGGCAACCGCGAATACAGCAAGGCCAAGCCAGAGATTCCATCGTTCCCAGAATATGATGAGCCTTCGCAGCCAATATGTTACAGACAGGCCTATTACCGCCAATATGAGAAGAAACGTCCCCAGTCCAAGCGTCTCCAGCAGCCTTTCCCAGAAAACGAATAGAAGGACTCCTACGAAAACCAGCCAGAGAAACCGCAACGCCAGAATCGAAGCTGAAGGAGAGGTTCCCTCGTTATTCCTCGTCTTGCCCTTACCCATCCGTCTTGCCTGGCTCTATGCGCGAGTATTGCCTTCTGCCATGTCTCTCTTTGGCCCAACCGTTGCCCAGCATCCGCACACCTCTAGAGCAAGCTCAGTTGCTGAGGTTTTTCCGTTGCCTTCGTATCGGGGGATGGCTTCGTTTCTGCCAGCAACGAGGGGATCTTGAGCATATCGGCCCGAATCGTTTCGCGCAGGTTCTGCTGGTGTAGAGCGGCTGCGGGATGATACATGGCGTAGTAGATGATGCCATCTTCCCTGCGTGCCTTGCCGTGGATCTTGCTAATCGTTTGCCCAGGAAAAAATCTTGCCATGGAGTATCTCCCCAGAGTAACAATCATATTGGGACGAAGCAATCCCAATTGACGGTCAAGCCATTGCTGACATGTCTTGATCTCTATTGGCAAGGGGTCTCGGTTGCCGGGTGGCCGACATTTGAGGACGTTGCATATGTAGACTTCCTGCCTCTTCATTCCGATCAAGGCAAGCAATTCATCAAGAAACTGTCCAGCAGAACCCACAAAAGGGCGCCCTTGCTGGTCTTCATGCCAGCCAGGAGCTTCACCAATGAATACTATGGCGGCATCCTCTGCCCCTTCACCGGGGACCGCCCTGTTGCGCTGTCTACATAGATCACACTGACGGCAGTCGGTGATTTCCTTATAAAGATCAGTCAGCGCAGACATTCCGCCTTCAGCCCGCTGCGATACTAGCACAGCTATCAGCCGAAGTCAATCTGCGACTGAATCACATCGCTTGCCTTACCAAAACCTCTATGCTAAACTGTACGCTAATGTAAACCTGCCCTCGGGAGACCTGTATGACCGTTTTGACACCCAGGAGTATTGTTGAAGAGCTAGATAGATATGTTATCGGACAGCAAGAGGCAAAGAGAGTTGTAGCTATTGCCTTGAGTAACCGTGAGCGGCGAAGAAAGCTGCCGCCAGAGATCCGCTCTGACGTGATGCCCAAGAATATCCTGATGATAGGGCCGACTGGGGTTGGAAAGACAGAAATAGCGCGTCGTCTGGCAGTAATGATGGATGCTCCTTTCGCCAAAGCCGAAGCCACCAAGTTCACTGAGGTGGGCTACGTAGGGCGCGACGTAGAATCAATCATTCACGATCTTGTTGAGGTGAGCGCCGCCAGAGTCTACCGCGAAGAGTTGAAGCAAATAGAAAGCAATGCCGAGAAATTGGCTATTGAGAGGATTGCCAGCTATCTCTACCAGCAATTGACACGAAGGAGTAAGCAGGTAGCAGAAAGAAGCCAGCAAGTCTCAGCCAGCATTTCCAAGGTATCAAAACGGTCCTCATCCTTGAAGGGAAAAGGAGGTGGCACCCTGACTCGTGAGAAGCTGGCCAAGCTGCTGGCCAGTCACAAATTGGAAGACCAGCTTGTTGAGATTGAGGTTGGTGATTCAGAACCGCCTGCATCAGCTTTCGACCCACGTCTGGAGATGGACATTGACGACGACAGTCTGTTCGATGAATACTACAGGAATTTCAGAAATCCTAACGGGCAGAAGAAGCGGAAGGTCCGTGTCAAGGAAGCAAGGCGCATTCTTACCAGAGAGGAAGCCAACAAGCTGCTTGATTTCGACCAGGTGATAGATGAGGCTATAAGAAAGGCAGAGGAAAACGGCATAGTATTCATTGATGAGATTGACAAGATTTGTGGCCCCAAGCTGGATCTGGGAAGAGATATATCAGGGGAGGGGGTACAGCGCGACTTGCTCCCACTACTGGAAGGTACTACAGTGGCAACACGATACGGTCCGGTGAAGACCGAACATATACTCTTCGTTGCTGCCGGCACGTTCTCCAGAAACAAGTCCTCTGATCTGATACCTGAACTCCAGGGGCGTTTTCCCCTGCGTGTGGAGCTTAATCCGCTGAGCCAACAGGATTTGGAGAGAATTCTAGTGGAACCCCGCAACTCCTTGATCAAGCAATACGAAGCATTGCTGGCGACAGAAGGAGTCAACGTAGTCTTCACCGAAGACGGGATTCAAGAGATGGCTCGCTTAGCCGTATTGATGAATGAGCGCACGGAGAATATCGGTGCCAGGCGGCTATTCACCATAGTTGAGAAACTGGTGGAAGACTTGAGTTTCACAGCCCCAGAGAGGAAAGGCCAGCAAATTGAGATAGATGCCAAATATGTTATCGAGCAAGTCGGGGGCTTAGTTAGGGACGAGAATCTCGGCCGCTACATCTTGTGAGGTGATATGACACAACAGGCTACAGCAAACTTTACTTCAGTCAAACTGCTGCTAGAGGCCGGAGCCCACTTCGGGCACCAGGTTGGTCGATGGAATCCAAAGATGAAGAAGTATATCTTCATCGAACGCAATGGCATTCACATAATCAACCTAGAGCAGACACTGGCTCTACTGGAACAAGCCTGTAGGTTCGTCACAGGTGTGGTAGCCGATGGGGGCGACATCGTCTTCGTAGGCACAAAAAAGCAGGCCCAAGAGGCAGTTGAACAAGAGTCGAAAAGATGTGGCATGCCATACGTTAACCAGCGTTGGATAGGTGGCATGCTAACTAATTTCAATGTCATTCAATCGCGCGTCGATTATCTTGTTCACCTTGAGGATCAGAAGGTAAGAGGGTTCTTCGGCCGCCTGACCAAGAAAGAAGCACTGAAGATGGAAAGAACCATTCAAAGGCTGAACCAACAAATGGGCAGCTTCAAGGAAATGACCAAGTTTCCAAGCGCCCTCTTCATCGTTGACCCTTCCAAAGAAAGAATTGCTGTGGCTGAGGCAAGACACCTAAAGGTCCCCATTGTGGCCGTCGTGGATACCAATTGCAACCCTGATGAGATCGACTACCCCATCCCCGCCAATGACGATGCGGTGAGAGCAGTTAAGCTTATGTGCAGCAGAATAGCTGATGCTGTGCTGGAAGGCAAAATGATTATAGAGAAAGCGGAACAGGAGAGCGCAGAGAAGGCCGGTGAAGAAGCCATAGAATCCCTTGCCTCTTTAACCTTTGTTCCCGAGGAGGAAGTAAGCAGTGGAGATTTCAGTGACCTTGATAAAGGAGTTGAGGGAGAAAACTAGCGCGGGGGTGATGGAATGCAAACAGGCCCTCCAGGAGGCTGGAGGTGATCTGAATAGAGCAAGTGAGGTTTTGCAAGAGCGAGGGTTGGCCAAGGCCGAAAGGAAGATGGATCGTGTTGCCTCGCAAGGGCTGATTGAGGCTTACATTCACTCTGGAGGACGCATAGGGGTAATGGTTGAAGTCAATTGTGAGAGCGATTTCGTAGCTCGCACCGATGAATTTAAGGCTCTGGCACACGATTTGGCACTACAGGTTGCAGCCACTGCCCCACAGTACATCTCTCCCGAAGAGATTCCTCAGGACACGAAGTTGAATCCCGAGGAGGTCTGCCTTCTGGCACAGCCCTTTATTAAGGATGACAGTAAGAAAATCTCGGATCTCATAGCAGCGGCCTCGGCCAAGGTTGGCGAGAAGGTGATTGTGGGCCGTTTTACCAGATTCGAGCTTGGCAAATAGATAGGTCGGATAGGGCATCCTTGTGGGAACGCAGTCCCACCATGTCATTTAGGCGTATCACTGTAAGACCATGTCTACTTCCAAATACAGGCGGATCCTACTAAAGCTAAGCGGTGAGGCCCTCATGGGCAAGAGCCAATTTGGAATTGACGAGGAGACCCTGAGAATGGTTGCCCAGCAGATCAAGGCGGTGAAAGAATCCGGGGTTGAGGTAGCCATTGTTGTGGGCGGAGGCAACATCTGGCGTGGATCTGATGCTGCAGCAACTGGAATGGACAGGGCTGCAGCCGACTATGCCGGAATGCTGGCCACAGTTATAAATGCCCTGGCTCTCCAGGATGCCCTGGAAAAAGAAGGGCTTGTATCCCGGACTCAATCAGCTATCCCTATTCAATCAGTGGCTGAACCATATATTCGACTTCGGGCCATTCGACACCTGGAGAAGGGTAGGGTCGTGATCTTCGCTGCTGGAACCGGCAATCCATACATGACCACAGACACAGCGGCAGCCCTACGGGCAATAGAGATAAAAGCAGAAGTATTGCTTATGGCTAAGAACAAGGTTGACGGGGTCTACACTGCAGACCCCCAAACGGACCCCACTGCCAAGAAGTTTGACCGCATAGACCACCGCCAAGCATTGAATTTGCGACTTCAAGTTATGGATGCAACCGCTTTCTCTCTGTGCATGGAGAACAACCTGCCCATAGTGGTATTTGACCTCAATGCGCCAAACAGCATACAACGGGCAGTAGCAAAGGAAGCAATCGGGACTTTGGTCTTCACAGGAGTGGAAGCATGATTGATCAAATCCTCCAAGAAATCGATGGGAGAATGCACAAGACTACCCAGATTCTCAAAAGGGAGATGGAGACCATCCGCTCCGGTAGAGCCACGCCAGCTCTAGTAGATCATATCAAGGTCGAAGCCTATGATGCTCCTACTCCGCTGAATCAACTCGCTACTATTTCCGTACCAGAGGCAAGGCTCCTCCTTATACACCCATGGGACAGGAGCATCGCGTCAAACATCCACAAAGCTATACTCAAATCTGATCTGGGATTGAATCCAATAAACGACGGAGATGTCATTCGACTGGTAATCCCTCCCCCCACTGAGGAGCGCAGAAAGGAATTAGTCAAGGTAGTACGGAAGAGAGTGGAGGAATCAAGAGTGGCCATCCGTAATCTTAGACGGGATGCCATGGAGGAACTGAGGAAGCTGGAGAAGAACAAGGAAACTTCACACGATGAAAATGTGAGAGCCTTAGATCGACTGCAGAAGCTAACCGACCGGTTCATAGCAGAGATAGCCCAAATAGGTCAGGACAAGGAAACGGAGATCATGGAAATGTAGTCCGTTTCCATCCTCCGAAGAGACAACCGAGACCGAAGGAACCCAGTCAATCCATATAATCCCTTGTTTTCAGAGAACCTGACCCCACTTTGAGAATGGAAGATACCCGGATCAGCAGTACCGCCATCACCCCTCTACCAGTCCACGTGGCAGTCATAATGGATGGAAACGTAAGATGGGCTGAACAGCACAACTTGTCCCGACTGGAAGGACACCGAGCTGGTACCGAGAATATTCGCCGGGTTGTCGAAAACTCTATCAAATATCAGGTGAAATACCTGACGCTGTACGCCTTCTCGACAGAGAACTGGAGACGCCCCAAGACAGAGGTCAGAGAACTGATGCAAATCCTCGGTCGGGTCATCAAACGCGAGACCAGAGATATGCATCAGAAAGGGATAAGGCTTCACCATCTGGGAAGAATTGATCGACTTTCTGAACGATTGCAGAAGCAGATCCGCTATGCTATCGAGCTAACCAAGGACAACAGGGTGATGACCCTCAGTGTTGCCTTCGACTATGGCAGCCGGGCTGAGATCGTAAATGCCGCAAGGCAAATTGCTAGGGAAGGGATCGCCCCCGACATGATTGACGAAAACCTGTTCGGCAGCTACCTGTATAGTGCCGGATTGCCTGATCCAGACCTGATTATTCGCACCGCTGGAGAGGAGCGGCTCAGTAATTTTCTGCTATGGCAATCAGCCTACAGTGAACTCTATTTCACTCCCGTCTACTGGCCGGACTTTGATGAGGAAGAGCTTAGAAAAGCGCTGATCGCCTACAGTAGAAGAGGGCGAAACTTCGGAGTCTGACATAGCCAGAAGGTGACTTCGTTGGGTGCACATGAGACAAAGGACTATCACCGCACTATGGGCCATACCCCTTCTCCTGGTCCTCGTTTACTTTGACACCCCTGCTCTCGGTTTTCCTCTGCTGATCTTCTTGATCGGTCTCTTGGCAATACTCGGCTCTATCGAGTTCTACCGCCTGGCAACCCTCGCTGGAGGCCAGCCTCTCACTATCTTTGGGATAGCCTGGGCTTTGCTTTTCGTCATAAGTGCACACTTCGATGACATCTACGTCACCTCATCATTGTTGGCTTCAGCAGTAGCCTTGCCGTTGATTTGGCTTTTCGGTTTTCGGAGAGAGAAGCCTTTGCTCAGCTGGGCATGGACGTTGGTCGGCATCCTCTACATGGGTTGGATGCTGAGTCACTATGTAGCTTTGAGAGAGGTTAACCATGGAATGGAGCTTGTCTTCCTCACTCTATTTTGCACCATGGCATGTGATACAACAGCTTTTTTTGTCGGCCGTACCTGGGGCAAACATCTTCTAGCGCCAACCGTCAGCCCGAAGAAGACCTGGGAAGGAGCAATCGGGGGCTTTGTTGCCGCCGCAGCGGCAGCTCTGGTCCTTCGGATCCTTCTTAACCTGGGCGACTGGGAATTGCCACTCGGTTATGCCCAAACCATAGCCCTCGGCTGCTTGATCGGCCTCTTCGCTCAACTTGGTGACCTTCTGGAATCGTTGGTCAAGCGTAGGGCGGGGGTGAAGGACTCCGGTGGCTTGATGCCTGGCCATGGGGGCATCCTCGACCGAATAGATAGCCTTGTCTTCACAGGTGCAATCGTATACTATTACGTTATATGGGTGGTGGAGTGAAGCGGATAGCCGTCCTTGGCTCAACAGGTTCCATCGGCCAGCAGACTCTTGAGGTAGGACGCATCTTCAGTGATAGATTTCGCATAGTGGGCCTCGGGGCCGGGAAGAACTCAAAGCTGCTGTCTGAACAGATCAGGGAATTCAAGCCACGAATCATCTCCTTCCAAGGCACAGAGGAGGGACTACAGCCCGACAACCTTCCGTCCGATGTTGCCACTGCACAGTCAGCCACAGTGGAGGAAATTGCTTCGCACCCTGATGTTGATATTGTAGTAATAGCTACTTCAGGCAAAGCTGGGCTGGCTCCCACCCTTGCTGCAATTCGAGCAGGAAAGCACGTCGCCCTAGCCAACAAAGAGGTACTGGTAATGGCAGGGGCGATTGTCATGGCTGAGGCAAAGCAGCACAAGGTGGAAATCACTCCTGTAGATAGTGAGCACAGCGCCATCTGGCAATGCCTCCGCGGTGAGCACAGAGATGAAGTGGTTCGGTTAATCCTCACGGCCTCAGGAGGACCATTTCTTCGTCACTCTGTGAATCGGCTGGCAGAGATAACTCCAGAGCAGGCTCTCAAACATCCCACCTGGAAAATGGGACGCAAAGTGACCATTGACTCGGCCACATTGATGAACAAGGGAATGGAGATTATCGAAGCCCATTGGCTTTTTGATTTACCGCTACCATGCATCGATGTACTGGTCCACCCCGAGAGCATAGTCCACTCGATGGTAGAGTTCGCCGACGGCTCTGTTAAGGCACAGCTAAGTCAACCGGACATGCGTCTGCCCATCCAGTATGCAATAACCTATCCCGAAAGACTGCCCAACCCACAACTTCCTAGAATGAATTTTGGTAGGCCAACGTCTCTGAATTTCGAGCCGCCAGACATGGCCAAGTTTCCCTGTCTCAGGATCGCCAGAGAGGCGGGAGAAAGGGGGGGGACTTACCCGGCAGTGCTCTGCGCTGCCGACGAAGTAGCTGTGGACCTGTTTCTCTCCCACCGTATTGGTTTCCTGGACATCGCCAGGCTGGTGGAGCAGGCTTTGGAGCAACACCGAAGTGTAAGCCAACCTTCCCTCGATGAAATCTGGGCCGCTGATGCCTGGGCAAGGGAACATGCTGCGAAATGGAGACCTAAGTAGACTATGAGCATTGTTTTCATCGTCCTTATCTTCATCGGTGTCTTATTCTTCTCGATCACCTGCCATGAACTGGGGCATTTCATCGCCTCTAGAAGAGCAGGGATAGTAGTCGAGGAGTTTGGCATTGGTTTTCCTCCCAGACTCTTTGCCATCAAGCGCGGAGAGACCGAGTATTCACTCAATCTCATACCTCTAGGAGCATTCGTCAGGCCTGCCGGGGAAGATGACCCCACCGTGCCAGGTGGTTTGGCCGGTAAAGGTCCATGGACCAGGATGGGGGTGTATGCCGCTGGTCCCCTGGTCAACATCTTCCTGGCCTTCCTCTTCCTGAGCGCATTTTTCATGGTGCCCACAAAGGTTCTCAGCAGCAACGGGGCTATGGTTCATTCAGTGGCAGAGGATTCACCGGCTGCGCAAGCAGGTATCCAGCCTGGAGACATCATCCTCCAAATTGGGGACCGTGAAATCAACAAATGGGAAGATGTGCAGAAAGCAGTAAACTCGGATGGTGGATCGCAGAAAGTCCTACTGATAGACAGGGATGGCGATCAACTGCAGCTCCCTGTTGAGCCGGAGGCAGACCCAGATTCTGATCGCTACATCATCGGTGTTCTCCTGTGCTGGGGGATAGTAACCAACGTGGAAGAAGGATCCCCGGCTGAAGATGCAGACATCAAGGCAGGAGATACTATCCTGAGCATCAATGGTAAAGTAGTCTATGATGAGCAAACCATGATTGACGCCATAGACTCCGCTGAAGAGGGCGAGGAGGTAAGCTTGGTTCTCCTTCGAGTCGATGCGATAGTCGAGTCTCAATTGGTGGTGGGGCCTGCTCTCGGCACCGCAACCCGTTGGGTCAGCGACACACGTTTGGTGTCAGAGCAACTGCCCGTTTGGGAGGCATTCTACCGCGGCGGCGA
>JBGOWL010000034.1:0-9624 GCA_041478585.1 Dehalococcoidia bacterium
AGCAGGGCTAGAGACATCATTGTGAACGTCGTATTGCCGTTCTGCTTCGCTTGGTCAGAGACAAAGCCCGACGCCTGGCTCAGAAACCGGTCCAGGGATCTCTATTTGAGCCATCCCAAGCTGCAAGAGAACTGGATTACAGAATATATGGGAAGGCAAATCTTCGGTGATGAATCTGCAGCCGTGTTACCATGCACAGCATGCCATCAACAAGGCCTCATTCACCTGTATATGGCCTTCTGTGCCGAGCACAGATGTCATGCTTGCCCCCTAGCTTGCGGGGATGCCACGGGTCATTGCTAGTCGGCCAGTGCGGGCTATCTCCTTGATCCCAAAGCTGCTGAGCAGTCGAAACAAGGAGTTTAATTTCTCTTCATCCCCGGTCACTTCGACAATGAGGGAGTCAGAGGCAACATCCACAATATTAGCCCTGAAGATGTCCACAATCTGAATGATCTCACTGCGATTGGCTGATGTAGTCTTCACCTTAATCAAAGCCAGCTCTCGATCTACTACGCTGTCTTGAGTAATATCATGTACCTTAATCACGTCGATAACCTTGTCGAGCTGCTTTCGCACCTGCTCCACCGTAGCCGAGTCACCATTGACAACAATGGTCATCCGAGAGATGCCTTCTTTCTCGGTATGCCCCACGGTGATGCTCTCAATGTTGAAACCCCGTCGGCGAAAAAGGCTGGCTACTCGATTGAGCACCCCAGGCTTGTTGGCAACTAGAGCAACCAGGATATGCTTTTCGGAGGCCATCACCATCCCCCTTTCAGATTTCGGCCCATACCCTCAGGGCGCTGCCAATGAACAACCTTGGTTTGACAAATGAGATGCAAGTCATTCGCTCACACGGTCACTACCAGGAGCTACCAATTCTGTCCTCGGCGCCTCAATGAGATCTGCAAGCGCCGCACCAGGAGGCACCATGGGGTAGACATTCTCTTCTGGCTCGACCACGAAATCAATCAGAAATGGCCCTGAATGCTCCATGGCTTTCTGGATTGCAGGAATCACTTCTAATCTAGTCCTTACCCTCATGGCTGGGATACCATAGGCTTCAGCAATCTTCACGAAGTCTGGACCACTCAAGGGAGTGGCTACATAGCGGCGCCCGTAGAAAAGCTCCTGCCACTGCCTAACCATGCCAAGAAAACCGTTGTTCATGATAGCTATCTTGATAGCCGTTTTCTCCTGGGCTACAGTTGCCAGTTCCTGTATGGTCATCTGGAAACCACCGTCGCCAGCTACACACCAAACCGTTTCATCCGGGCAGCCGATCTTGGCTCCTATTGCCGCCGGCAATTCGAAACCCATCGTTCCCAAACCACCAGAGGAAATGAGAGTGTTTGGCTTCTTATAGCAGAAACACTGCGCCGACCACATCTGATGCTGCCCTACACCGGTGACAATGATGGAGTTCCCCTCAGTGACCTCGCAGATACTATGAATTACGTACTGAGGGATGAGATCGTCCCCTTCCCTGACAATCCTTGGCGGGTGACACCGCCGCCATTCCTCCATCTGGCCAATCCAATCAACGCGGGTCTGAACTATAACCTCTTTGTTCAAATCCTTCAGGACGTCTCTGGCATCCCCCACAATAGGAACATCCACTCTTACGTTTTTCCCGATTTCAGCCGGATCAATATCAACATGGATAATGCGGGCCTTGGGAGCAAAAGCACTAACCTTCGCAGTAGCCCGATCATCAAATCTCATGCCGACTGCAATAACAAGGTCAGCCTCATTCACCGCCATGTTGGCATGAGCCATGCCATGCATTCCCAACATGCCCAGGCTCAGCATATGATTCTCGGGGAACGAGCTAATGCCCAACAAGGTGGTGATCACTGGTATCTGGGCTTTTTCTGCCAGTTCTCTAAGTTCCTCATACGCTCGGGAAATCACTACACCTCTTCCGGATATAATCACAGGACGCTGGGCTTCGTTTACCAGGCGGGCTGCCTTCTTGATCTGGGCGGAATGCCCTCGAAGTATCGGTCTATAGCCGGGGAGATCTACCTTGACAGGATAGTGGAATTCAGCCTCCTCAACAAAGACATCACGAGGGACATCAATCAGCACCGGACCTGGCCTCCCGGTAGTGGCAATATAGAAGGCTTCCTTGAGAACACCGGCCAACTCCGCGGCATTCATAACCACGTAGTTGTGCTTTGTTATGGGCAGTGTAATGCCAGTTATGTCTATCTCCTGGAAAGCATCTTTGCCGATAAATGGTCGGGCAACCTGTCCGGTCAGGGCTATGACAGGAGAGGAATCGAGGTAGGCATTGGCAATCCCGGTTACCAGATTGGTAGCACCAGGTCCCGAAGTGGCGCAACACACTCCGGCTTTCCCCGTAACCCTGGCATAGCCATCGGCGGCGTGAGCTGCTCCCTGCTCATGCCGAACCAGTATATGCCTCAACTGCGGATACTGGGGCAGCGTGTCATAGAAAGGCAGCAGGGATCCGCCTGGAAAACCGAACATGACTTCCACTCCCTCTTTTATCAGGCTTTCACAGATAATCTGGGCACCCGTTAGTCTCATTCCCGCTCCCTACAACACAAAGACGGCCCCACTGCTTGCTGAACTCACCATCTCAGAATACCGCTTCAGATAGCCAGTGGCTACCTTGGGCTCGAAAGGAGGCAACTTCGACAATCGATTCTTCAGCTCACGATCGGAAAGTTCAACGTCAAGCGTGCGCCTGGCGATATTTATGCGTATTATATCACCATCTCGGACAGCGGCGATAGGTCCTCGAGCCGCTGCCTCTGGTGAAACATGACCAATTGCTGCACCCCTGGTTGCACCGGAAAAACGTCCGTCTGTTATCAGCGCCACCTTGCCATCCATGCCCATGCCGGTGAGGAGCGAAGTGGGTGTCAACATCTCCGGCATCCCCGGGCCTCCCTTTGGCCCTTCGTAGCGGACGACCACTACTTCGCCAGCCTTGATGCTTCGGCTCATGATAGCCGTCGTAGCCTCCTCTTCCGAGTCAAATACCCTGGCCGGACCTCGATGCGAAAGCATCTCAGGTGCTACTGCAGCAGCCTTCACCACCGCGCCCTCAGGAGCCAGATTCCCAAAAAGAATGGCCAGGCCTCCCTTTGCAGAGTAGGGGGCAGATGTGGGGTGAATTACATTCTCATTCCTATTCCTGGCACTGGCATTTTCATCGCTGAGCGATCTCCCTGAAACCCTGACCACTCTGGGTCTCAGTAGTTTGGCTTTCGACAGCTCCGCCATCAATGCAGGAACACCGCCGGCAAGGTCAAAATCCTCGATATGATAGTCTCCTGTCGGGCTGAGCTTACACAGGTAGGGAGTTCTATCGCTTATGTCATTGACCATCGATAGCGGGAATTCAACCCCAGCTTCGTGGGCAATGGCCATGAGGTGGAGGACGGAATTGGTGCTTCCACCCAGCGCTGTATCTACTACAAGAGCATTGTAAATGGAATCCCTGGCAATGATGTTGCATGGACGAATGTCTCTGCGAAGAAGCTCCATAACCATCAGCCCAGTTTCCTTGGCCAGCCGAATCCGCCTGGCATCTACGGCGGGGATAGTACCATTGCCGCCAAGCGCCATCCCCAGCGCCTCAGTCAGACAGTTCATCGTGTTGGCCGTAAACATTCCCGCACAACTGCCACAGCCAGGGCAAGCGATCTCCTCCAATTCTCTCAGCTCTGCCTGGGGCATCTTTCTTTTGGCCACTTTGCCCACTGCCATGCAGACCGAATTGAAATCAACTGACTGAGCTCCCATTCTGCCAGCCAGCATAGGTCCACCGCTGACAAAGATGGAAGGAACATTGAGCCTTGCCGCTGCCATGATCATCCCTGGAATGATTTTGTCACAGTTAGCGACGAATACCAGCGCATCAAAGGCATGTGCCTGGGCCACTATCTCTACTGAATCAGCAATAATTTCGCGACTGGGCAAACTGAATCTCATACCGAAGTGATTCATGGCAATACCATCACAAACAGCAATGGTATTGACTTCAAAAGGCGTACCTCCAGCCTGACGCACCCCGCTTTTCACCGCCTCAGCAATGCTGCGCAAGTGAATATGTCCAGGGACAACCTCACTGAAGCTGTTTACAATACCGATGAAAGGTTGCCTTATCTCCTTCTCAGTACACCCCAGGGCTTTCAGCAGAGCGCGGTGCGGAGTACGCTCAATACCTGACTTAACAATATCGCTCTTCATTGTTGCCTCACTTCTTTCCACACATTACAGCCTTCTTAGTGTGCCTACTATGATAACGTACCGCCAATGGTTTGCAAAGTGTTTGCTCCATTGCGAGTTACATAGTAGAATCTAAAGTAGGCGCTGTATCATAGTCTTGCGACAGGGCTAGTCTCTCCGAGCTAGCCCTTACAGTGTTTGGGAGGTAGTTCATTAACTTATCTTGTTTGACCTCCACAACAAAGGAAATTCCAGCTTACCGCCGCTTCATTTCCGAATTCCGCGAGAAAACAGCGAGACATCCGATAGCGGTTCTTCATGCCGCTCAGCCGTATCTGGTGGCAGCATTACATGAGGAACTGGGGACACCAATACTGGTGGTGGTACCAACCACCGAAGAAGCCAAGAACTTCTACGAACAACTGCTCGTCTGGCACAGTGACACATCCAGGATACTGCTGTTTTCAAAACCTGACGCCCTACCCTATGAGCGACTGCCCGCCGATCCGCTAAAGGAACAACAGAGATTGCAGGTTTTGGCCGGCTTGGCAGAGGCCCAAGACAACCCCAAGCCAGATAATCAATCCCTCATTGTGGTCAGTTCCACCACCGCGCTGGTAAGGAAAACCATCCCACCAGGTGAGTTTAGGGCTGCCTGTCACAGTGTGAAGCAGGGCATGAAGGTCGCTCCCCTTGAACTACTGACCAGATGGAGTAGCATGGGATACGACAGAGTCGACCTGGTAGAGGCACCAGGCACAATGAGCCACCGCGGGGGCATTCTCGATGTCTATTCGCCCAATAGCGAACTACCAGCCAGAATCGAATTCTTCGGCAATCAAATAGAGAGCATCCGTCTCTTCAACCCCCAGTCGCAGCGCTCCCTGAAACTGGTGCCATCAGTAGAACTGGTAGCTGCCCGCGAGACTGCCTGGGTGGGCACTGCGACGCTGATCAGATATCTGCCACCAGACTCCCTCATCATTCTGGTTGATCCTGGAGGAGTAGAGGCCTCTGCCAATGAACTGGACTTGCAGTCAAAGCAGCTGCGCAAGCAACAGGTGGAGAAAGGCGAATTGCCAGATGATTCTCCAGTGCCTTACCTCACCTATCCAGAGCTGGAAGCGAATCTCGATACAATAGAGCGCCGTTTGATCCTGACCAGGTGGGCTGCTGAGCATAGCGAGAATGATCCAATAACCTTCACCTCTCCCCACAGCTACGCCGGGCAGTTGGAGCACTTTATTGAAGACTTGAAGCAACTCCTTCAGGAAGGATACCGTGTGCTCATTGTTTCACAACAAGCAGCCAGAATCAGTGAACTGCTTCATGAAAGCAACGTGATTGCTACTCCTCTCGCCAGCATTGACCATCCTCCACAAAAGGGCTCTCTTACTCTGATTCACGGTTCTGTCTCTAAAGGCTGGATAATGGGCCATGAGTTAGCGGTGCTAACCGATGCTGAGATATTCGGCTTTGCCAAGCAACTGCGGCAGACAAAACCACGACCGCTGCAAGGCAAAGGCATCCTCCCGGAGCTATTCCTGGGGGATTACGCAGTGCACGTTGACCACGGCATCGGCCGTTTTGTTGGCATGAAGAAGCTCTGCTTTGACCACGCAGAGCGGGAATATCTAACACTGGAATATGCCGCCGGAGATGTGCTCTATGTCCCGACTGATCAGGCGGATCGTGTCAGCCACTACATCGGTTCAGCAGGGTCAACCCCTACCCTGAGCCGTCTAGGTACCCAGGAATGGGCAAGAGTCAAACAGAGGGTCAGAGAATCAGCCAAAGAGATGGCAAAGGATCTGCTCAACCTATATGCAACAAGAGAGGTTGTTCGTGGTTTCAGCTTCTCACCTGACACTGCATGGCAACAGGAATTGGAGGCATCCTTCCCCTATATAGAGACTCCCGACCAGGTAGAAGCAGTGAACCAGGTCAAAGAAGATATGGAGAGACCCAGGCCCATGGACCGCCTGGTCTGTGGCGACGTAGGCTACGGCAAGACAGAGGTCGCCATCAGAGCATCCTTTAAGGCAATGAGCGATGAGAAGCAGGTGGCCTTTCTGGTCCCTACGACTGTGCTGGCACAACAACACTTCAACACTTTTGCACAAAGACTGGCTGCCTTTCCCATAAAGGTGGAAATGCTGAGCCGATTTCGCGCTGACAGGGAACAACGAGCTATCATCGAAGGACTAAAGAATGGCAGTGTGGACATATGTATCGGCACTCATCGACTGCTGCAGAAGGATGTGATCTTCAAGAATCTGGGATTGGTCATTATTGACGAAGAACAGAGATTCGGTGTAGTCCACAAGGAGCTTCTCAAGCTTCTACGAAAGGAGATCGATGTACTCACTATGACAGCAACACCGATCCCGCGCACCCTCCATATGGCGCTGGTAGGTGTTCGGGATATGAGTACTCTGGAAACACCTCCTGAGGAGCGACTGCCTATCAAGACCTACGTGGCTGAATACAGTGAACCGCTCATCCGGGAGGCAATAGTCCGTGAACTGGAACGCAACGGTCAGGTCTTCTTCGTCCACAATCGAGTCCAGAGTATCGCCCTTGTTGCCCGTAGAATTAGGGAGCTTGTGCCGGAGGCAAAGATAGCCATTGCCCACGGGCAAATGGATGAGGCTGAGCTAGAGATGACCATGATCGACTTCAATGAGAGTAAGGTCGACGTTCTGCTATGCACTACCATCATCGAATCGGGCCTGGATATACCTAATGCAAATACCCTTATCGTCAATGACGCAAACAAGCTGGGGCTGGCGCAACTGTATCAGCTGCGTGGCAGGGTGGGACGGGGCAGTAACCGTGCCTATGCCTACTTCCTATATACCAAAGGGAAGCACTTGACTCCCACGGCGGAGAAAAGGCTTCAGACAATCTTCGAGGCCAGCGAACTGGGTGCTGGTTTCCGCATAGCCATGAAGGATCTGGAGATCAGAGGAGCGGGTAACCTGCTCGGTTCGGAGCAGAGCGGACATATTGCTGCAGTGGGCTTTGGACTCTACTGCCAGCTACTGGCGGAGGCAGTGCAGGAATTGAAGGCAAACCAATCAGGAGATGTCGGAGCAACCATGAAAGCCCCACCCACCACTGCTCCCAGCATAGACCTGCCACTCTCCGCTTATATCCCGGAGGACTATGTAGCAGATCCAACTACACGGCTGTCCCTCTACCAGAGAATGGCAAGAATGGTATCATCTGCGGAGGTTGAGGAACTGCATAACGAATTGAGGGATAGGTTCGGCAGACTGCCCCCACAGTTGAGGAATCTGCTCTACTTGGTGAAGATCAAAGCGACAGCTGCTCAAGCCAAGGTACAATCAATCACAAAGGAGAACGGCCAGATAGTGATCAGACTCAGGGAAGGGTATAAACCCGACCCAGGGAAAATCGGACCCGCCAATCAAGGGGTTACAGTACAGTCAGCCCAAGTGCGATTGGATACTAGGCTCTTGGGTGATCAATGGAAGAAGGCCCTAGAAGATGTGGTGGCAAGACTCGTCTGAAGCCAGACACCCAAACGCCCACTGATCTCGGAGCGACTTGTGGCGGCTGATGCCTACAGGTTAGTGCCATCACTTCGTCAGCTTCGTCCGAGGATTGTACAGGAACCAGAGGGCAGTGCTCTCGTTAAGACCAAAAAACACAGCCTTAGTCATGGTTAGCCCCTGTTCCTATTTTACGCTATACTTGAAGGCAGCTTCAAAGACGAGAGAAGCAATATGTTCAACATGCTACACCAATCGAGAAAGTTATTCGACAATTTGATTTGCTGCACATGGAAAGGCAGAGGAAACAACGCCAATACGTACCTCTTTGCCAATCTTCTGCGAGGAGACCGGCCCCATGTCATCATCGACCCCGGTTTTGTGGTCAACGAGCTGGGAGAGCGCTGCTTCGAGTCCCTGACTACTGCGATGCGACGGGATGAGATTGAGGTAGAAGACATTGGTCTGATAATAAACACGCACACTCATCCTGATCACTGCCAGGCAACGGAAGCCATCATTGAGAGAAGTCTGAAGAAAGAAAGCAAGGGCAGAGTCAGCCAGGCGCTCACTGCCCTCTCCAGAGAAGAAGAAGAGTACTATCGAACAGTGGGGGAAAAGATGTTTGGCATGTTCGGCATGAAAGCAGCCAAACTCCAACCCTTCATCTACCTAACGGAAGGGACTCTGACTCTGGGTAGAGATGAGAGAAGACTAAACCTGCAGATCTTGCTCACGCCCGGTCATTCTCCAGGCTCCATCAGCATATACTGGCCCGACAACAAGGTGCTGCTAACAGGTGATCTGATATTCTACGGAGGCGTAGGAAGAACGGATTTCCCTGGTGGGAGCATAACTACTCTCAAGCGAAGTATTGAAAAACTGTCAGCACTGGAGGTAGAATACCTGCTCCCCGGTCACTCCACCGAGTATGGTAGTATCGTGGAGGGCAAGGAGAAAGTGGAACGCAATTTCAGTGCAGTCAAGCTCTTGATTTGACAAACGGTAGCATGAGTCCTGGTTCTTGCCTGAGGTCAGGTTAGGATGGAAATCGACGACAGAATACAATATGCCATCGAGCATACAGAGCTGCTAAGGCCTCCCAAGCAGAATCTGGCCACATTCGGCATCACCGATATCCATTACTATCTGCTGACACAGCCAATATACAGCGAAATGCTGGATACAGATAGGGAAGATGAAACGGTGGTCAGAGAAGGGAGGGTGGTAGCCGAAAGGCCAAAGATTGTCACCCCCTACTACCTGCTGAATCTCTTCCAGGGTTTCGAACATGGCAAGGAATATGCCGAATACCTGCTACGTCACTACGGCTCCCATGAGCCTGGCCTTCTCTACCGATACAGAAATGAGCCTGCAGAGATCAACATCCTATCCAGTCCTATGGAGTCAGTGATATATAATCTCAACCAGAGAATAGACAGGGGGGAGAATCCCCTGGTGACCATCATCAAGGGCATTGATGAGCTGTGGGACGTTTCATTAATGAAGTTTATCTACGATATGACCCAGAGATCCCTGACCAGTAATATGATGGAACTGGGGATAAGAGGGCTCCTGGATGTGGATAGTGGTGGTATCACCAGAAACACCAGACAGCAGATCGAGCAGCTCTTCAGAGAGGCCAGAAACGAAAGGGCGAAGGTGTCTGAACTGGAAACAGAATTGAGGAGATGGGGGTTGTTTGAGGAGTATGAGGACAGATTCCTCGACCTCTTCCGGAGGAGATGACAACAGCTTGCGCAATCCCACCAAGGGGTGAACAGCATGTTGAGAGGAGGTAGCCAATGACTAGAGAGGAAAGTGCTTATGTCGCCTTTGGACAGTACTGGTTGCAGGCAAGGCATCAAGAGACCGCCCGATTGTGGACGACAAACAT
>JBGOWL010000155.1:0-4722 GCA_041478585.1 Dehalococcoidia bacterium
CTCAGTAGCATCCCAGTAAGTGAAATCGTAAGTTGTCATCTCTTTGCCCCATCCGGGACTGGCAGCAATACCAAATCCCTTGATGGTGATATAGTCATGCGGATGCTTGGCAGCGAACTTCTTCACGTCCTCGGTGCGGCACATGATAGCTGCTGCTGCACCATCCGTGACTCCACAGCAGTCAAAGAGTCCCAACGGCCAGGCGATTATGGGAGCGTTCATCACTTGCTCTATGGTTATCTCTCGGCGCAGATGGGCCTGAGGATTGCGAGCGCCATTGTGATGGCTCTTCACTGATATCTTCGCCAACGTCTTCTTGCCCTCTTCCTTGGTAAGCCCATACTTACGGAAGTACGCAGTGGCCGCCAGAGCGTATCGTCCCGGGGCAGCACCCTGCTCCGCGGCATACATCGGGTAGACTTTCCCCGGCGCACCGGCAGCGACCAATCCGCCAAAACCAAAATCCTTCAACTTCTCAAACCCCAGCGCCAGAACCAGATCATACTGCTTGGAGGCCAGGCCAAAGGCTGCCCCACGGATGGCCTCAGACCCGGAGGCACAGCCGTTCTCCACGCGGGTGATCGGGAGCTGCTGCAGTTGCAGCGTCTGGGCAACCACTGTACCCATGGTAGCCAGATCGTTGACGTAGTATCCCACCCAGCACGCCTCAATCTGCTTGCGGTCCACGCCCGCATCCTTAAATGCTTCGGTGGAGGCTTCGGTGATGAGATCGAAGATGTCTGCATCCCATCTCTCACCCCACTTGGACAACCCCATTCCGATGATAGCGACTTTGTCTCTAATACTCTCTGCCATCTTCACTATCTCCTAACATCTTACGGGTCGGCCCTTCCACATGTAGTTGCGGAAGCCCGATCCCTCTTTGTTGCCATCGAATACCAGCCTGAAGGCCAGCTCCATATCCATGCCAACCTCGATCTTCGAGGGATCGCGGTCGGTCAACGACGAGTAGTATCTTCCACCGCCCTCCAGATCGATCACGGCTCTCACCAGGGGCAGAATGATCTCCCTGGCGCGCTCGTCAATGCTATAGGTGAACAGCTTGCCCTTCTTGTCGGACAGCCTGATCGGTTCGAAGTTATCCTGAGTCTGGCAGTACATGCAGAACCGCTGCTTGGGGTATTGAATATTGCCGCAGGTCTTGCATTTCTGCCCGTAGCAGGAATAGAACATTCTGCGGTCTCTCCAGACGAAGGTGAAAGCCGAGCGGCGGGTGGGGCGCACGCTGGGTGCCCATTCCATCATGTCACGCATCTGCAGATAGACGCCATAGTTGTTCAGAGGCGTCTTAGAGGCCAGGTGCCCCTTGATGCCGCGCCTGCCGCGCACATTCTCGATCTGCTTCTGCACCTGCAGGATATAGGCATCGGCCCCGTCACCATAGTTGGCAAACAGAATCTTGTCTCCCGGCTTGGCGTCTTCCAGCGCCATCACCAGAGTCATCGGAGCCAGGGCAGAGCCCGTATCACCGACAGAATCGAAAAGCGGATTCACCACTTGAGTCTTGGCATCAAACCCCATGTTTCTGGCTATCTGAGCATGGCTCCTGCCATCAGGACCATTGAAGACCGCCTTGGCAAAATCCTTCGGGGTGACGTTGTGCTTCTTCATCAATGCCTTGACGGTTTGCGGCAGGATCTTCTCCCAACCTTCTTCTCTGATGAAACGATCTTCCCAGTTCCAGTGATATGTATCATTCTGTTTGAGCCATGTGTCGTGGAACTCGCTGGAGAGCGTGTAGCTGCCCTCGATGCTGACCGCCACGTCCGAGTCACCGAGGATCAGGGCCGCTGCCCCATCGCCAAATACCGGTTCCAGCTCAGAGTTGGGGGCCGGCAGTCGGCAATCTGCAGCAACCACTGCCACCCGCTTGGCCGCACCAGCCTTGATGGCATTCACCGCGCAGTTCAAAGCGCTGGTGAATGACCTGATGGAGTTGGAGAAGTCTACGCTCTCCACATTCTCGCGTAGGTCCACTGCGGCTCTGACTATGCTGGCCGACTGTTTCTCTCTGTAGGGTGTGCTAACGGAGGCCAGATAGATGCCATCGACCGTCTGCCGGTCTATGCCGGTGAGGCTGTCGACGACCGCCTCCACTGCCATAGTTATGCTGTCTTCATCAGCATTCGCTACGGCCTTCTCTCCACGACCCGCCGATTTGCCCCAGACTGAGCCAAGGACTTCTCGACTCATTCTGAACATGGGAATGTAGGCACCATAAGAGACTATTCCTACCATCCTCTGCTCCTTCCAAACGTTTCTTTGTCCAGATGCCAGGCAACCCGACTACCAGGACCCAGGTTAGCAAACAGCAGATCTCTTCTTTCAACTGTTGGTGGCTGTACCGATGCTCAATGTGGGCCTTGTGTCCGGTTTCATGCCTAGCTGACCATATATTATGATATGATAACGCTCGATTGCATGTCAATTTCGGCTGCACTGCCCCCCCATTCCTGCTTTCAATCTCCCGTCCACTTCGTCCTTCAGGCCAACATCAGACAGGCGGATAGACTGCATCTTCCCGCAAATCCAGAGGAATGGAGGCGGCCATGGTTGTCGTCATCGCCAGGTTCGGTCAGGTGGCTGTCAGGCCAAGTCGTCCATATTCGGCGGCAAGCTTGACATAATACTCCACACCCAGATCTGTCCACACTGCTTGCTGAGGTGACACCTTGCCTTTCACCTTGCCTGGCATGCCGGCAACGAAGGACCCCTCAGGTATCTTCTTTCTCTCGCCAACCAGAGAATTGGCGGCGATAACACAGAAGTCACCGATTTCAGCACCATGGAGAATGGTAGCATTCATGCCAACAAGAACCCTGTTGCCTATCCTTGAACAATGTATTACCGCACCATGTCCGATGTGGACACTGTCCCCGATCACCATGTCGCTGTCGGCATGAACCACGGAGCTATCCTCGATCTGGGTGTTCCTGCCAATCCTGATGCTGCCGAAATCCCCCCGAATCACTGCACCAGGCCAGACGCTGGAGTTCTCTCCTATCTCGACATCACCGATAACATGAGCAGCTTCGCTAACGAAGGCCGATGCGGCAATCCTGGGCGCTTTGCCCCTGAAGCTCTTTATCATCGTGCTATACCGGCAAGCGACGCTCCCTGACAGATGATCACAGATAGAGTATTCTGCTGGTAGACTGCTGTCAATATGACGTTGTAGACTCTTGTGGGCAATCCCGCGTTGTGGCAATTCCAGTCTGCCCCCAGAGCAACAGACACATATAGAGCACGGGAGGAAAGTCACTATGACCAAAAAGACAGCGCTACCAGCCAGAATCAGTCCGTTTGCCAGCTCAGTCGGTCTCAAATTCTCCAGGAGTGAGAGTGGGACGCCCCGGTGTATCCTGGAAATCCACGAAGGAGTGCTCAACGTCAATGGGACTGTACATGGGGGCGCTCTCTATACACTGATCGACGTGAGCATGGGATGGCTGCTGTTTGACCATCTGCGCAAGGACGAGAGAATTGCCACTGTAGAGATGAAAATCAACTACCTCACGGCAGTGTCGTCGGGGGTCCTTGTCGCCGAAGCAAAGCTCATCCACAGAAGTAAGAGACTGGCAGTCCTCGAATCTCAAATAGAGTGCGAAGGGCGTCTTATTGCCAAAGCAATGGGGACATTCTACATATCCAGAATACGCAGAACAGATAGCTGAACGGGGCTAGTGTAGTGTCATCGTAATACCTATACAATGTGTCATTCCGTGCTTGACACGGAATCCATTGTATATTCCTCTTCCGGATTCTATTGTTAAGTCTTTTCTGAGACACTTCACTAGCTTGTCAGATCGAGCAATGTCCGATTCCTGGAACATGCCCTAGACCTTCTGCGTTCAATGAGACCGTGGCAGACCTGATCAACTCACTTCATGCATCCATGGAGAAGTCACTCAACGAAGTGGATGAGCCTGTCCGCGTGGCATTTGCGGGTTGGCTCTCCAAATTCAAGCCTCAGGAAGATGCCGGCGAAGTGATGATCTTGTCACTTGGCAAGGTCAGCGATGTGCACAGTCAAGAACCTGCACCGCTAACGGAGATGCTTGAGAGCAGCGACCAGTAGCCGAATGTCAGCGCACTCGATGACAGTATGAAGTTCTACGAAGAGGGCAAGTCCAGAAGAAGGCGTGCAAAAGTTCACCTGGACCAGTTTTTGGGGGCAGGCCAGCCTGCTTTCACCTGTCTTCAAATTGCCAAGTTGCTGATCATCTCACGGCATAAGGACTGGCATGCCACAGTACTGTCAAATCATTTAGATGGATGTGAATTCGGCTTAGTTCCTGCGGATGTGCCTGCTGAGGACCTTGAATATCTCGAACCAAAGGATGCTGCCTAGCGCGGCGGCTATGCAGATCAGGACGTCGATCGCATGTAGCATCTCGAATTTGAACAGGTCGCGCAGTGGGTGAACATAAATCACCAGGCTCAGGAAGAATACCGCGCCTCCCAGAACCCACCACATCGCCGTATTGGGCGATCGTAGGGTCGTTATGATGGTTCGCGACCATGAACGATTCGAGAGTATCAGACCTATATTGGCAAGTACGAGGGTGGTGAAGGCCATGGCCCGTGCTCCGGCTGCCGCTTCATCGCTCCAGTCTCCTCGATGCATCGCAGTGATGTAGACGGCCAGGACGATCAGCAAGACGCTGGCACCTTGCAAGAGGCTGATGACCAGAGTTCGCC
>JBGOWL010000215.1:0-3735 GCA_041478585.1 Dehalococcoidia bacterium
CACCGCCTGAAGTCTCCCCTGGAATGAGTCGGGGAGCAGATAGCCAACTATGCGGTATTCCTTTTTCTCTCCGATCTCCGTTCCCTCTGGTGAAAGGAAAACAACCTGTGGAATCGATTGTATCTTGTAGACACCGCTCAGGTTGCTCTTGTCCACATTGACTTTCAAGGGAACGAAATTCTCATTGATGAAAGCGCCCAGTACATCATCGGAATAGGTGTTCGAGTCCATCTTCCTGCACGGAGAACACCAGTCGGCGTAGAAGTCTATCATCACCGGCTTGTTGTCGCTCTGGGCCGCACTCAGTGCCTCATCCAGACTATAGACCCAGTTCACCTTCGATTCGCCCCCTCCGCCTCCAATGATACATCCCGCCGCGCCTCCGACAAGCAAAGCCAGCAGCAGAATCAGCAGTGCAGCCTTCGCGAATCTTAGCAAGCTGTCCACAAACACTCCTCCTGACTCATAGTTACCGCCACTCAATCGATGTTCAAAGCAGAACAAACCTGCCCGCGCCAGCGTACTCACCCTCTAGCAGGCTTTCCCGTCTTTCTCCACCAGGGAGCCTACCGGGCAAACCCGAACACACTCCAGACATGAGTCACAACTCGAATCTATCATAGGGATATTGTCGAAGGTGCTTACTTTGGTGTCAAGGCCCCTGTGGGCGAAATCGATGCTCCCGATACCATGCTCATGACAGACCCAGACGCACTTACCACAGAGAACGCACTTGTTGGGATCGTAGATGAAGAGTTGATGGCTGGAATCTATGGGCAGGGATCTGGGTATACGCCTGTATCTCTCCAGCTTCAGTTTGAATCCCTCCCGGCTGGCAATCCTCTGCAACTCGCAGTTTCGATTCTTGGCACAATTGCGGCAATCAAGATGATGGTGCGAGAGAAGAAGCTCAAAGGCAGTACGGCGCAGTCGCTTCACTCTGGGAGTAGTGGTATGTACCACCATACCATCTTCAACGAATTGACTACAGGCAGTCACCGGAGACCGTCTTCCCTCGACCTCCACGAAGCAGAGCCGGCAGCTGCCGAAAGGCAAATCGGCTTCCCGAACAGCGCAGAGATTGGGAATATAGACGCCATTGTCAAGGGCTGCCCAGAGGAGCCTCTCCCCCTTGCGGGCTCTAACCTCCCTGCCATCAATGGTCAAGACAACTTCTTCGGCTATGGCTCTCTCCGCAGCAAGACTTATGTTACGTTGCCAGCTATTGCATCAGAGGCTATAATGGCAGCCGTCTGGCACAAGCCAGTCCATTTTACCATCCACAACCCTTAGTATGGTAGCCAAGTCGATAAGGGATCGTCTGCCAGCCAATCCTGGCAAGGAAGGAGAAGGACTGTAATGGTAGTCGAGATAAGCGATCAGGACTTTGAGCAGCAGGTACTCAAAGCCACTCTGCCTGTTGTGGTGGATTTCTGGGCCCCCTGGTGCAACCCCTGCCGCATGGTCGGCCCGATAGTGGATAAGCTCTCAGAGGAATTCAAAGACAAAGTGAAGTTCTGCAAGGTCAATGTGGATGAGAATCAGCAGATGGCTGGCAAATACAAGGTTATGAGTATTCCATTGCTGATTTTCTTCAAGAATGGCCATTTGACGGACCAGAGCATGGGGGCTGTCCCTGAGAAGACGCTTCGTTCGAAGGTTCAGGGACTACTCTAGTCCGAATTCGTCTAGCCGCCCTAGGGAAAATGGCCGGTCTTCCGATAACGCCTCTTCCACGGTTCACGCTGCAGGGACAGGTAGTCTCTGATCGACTGCCTCAACGTGGCTGCCGCCAAGGCGGCGCAGTGGACCTCAGACTCCGGCAACCCTTCCAGGGCATTCAGAATGTCCTCCTCCGTGATCGTGAGGGCTTCGGCAATGGTCTTGCCCTCGACCAGCTCCGTTGTTACGCTGCCGCAGGCAACAGTGGGTCCACAGCCATTGGTCATGAACCTGGCGCCTGCTATCCTGCCCTCCCTCACCCGAAGACAGAACTGCAGCGTGTCTCCACAGGGCCTGCTCACCAGGCCGCATCCATCGGGATGCTCAAATTCGCCCATATTCCTTGGATTGAGGCTATGATCAATCACCGTTTGCGAGAAATCTGCACTCATATTCTCCACTTCTCCACAGCAGGTTCCCCAACTTCGCGAAGACGTTCGGATCTCCAGAGGGATCTCCCACCTGACCTTCACGCGACTATCTACCTACGGTAGCTTTCAAACCCAGACCTTCGACAACCTTCTGGCAATCCTTGACGATCTCATCGGACGGAAGCGGTACTTCTTTCATAGGATACCGCAGGCCCAACCTGGCATACTTCGACTCTCCCCAGATGTGATAGGGGAGCAGGGAGACCTTCTCCGCACCAATCTCCAGCCCAAATCTGGCAATTGCCTCCAGATTCTCCGCAGAGTCATTGTACCCGGGGATCAACGGCACTCGAAGCCATGTCCTTCTCTTGGACGCAGTCCTTCGAGCATTATCAAGAATGAGCTTGTTGCTCTTTCCAGTCCCCTGACGGTGTTGTTCTGCATCCATGTGCTTTATGTCGTAGAGCACCAGGTCGGTATAATCCAGAACCCTGTCCAGCACTTCCCATGACGCGTAGCCGCAGGTATCAAGGGCAGTGTGAAAAGCCTTTGCCTGACATTCTTTCAGCAACTCCAGAGCAAACTCCCACTGCATAAGAGGCTCACCACCAGACAGGGTGACGCCGCCGCCGGAGTTCTTGTAGAAGAGGCTATCTGACTCAACCTCTTTCATCACCTCCTCCAGGGTCATCCACTGGCCAGCGACCACAATAGCCCCAGTAGGACAGACATCGGCGCACTTCAGACACAGGTTGCAGGTTGAGCGGTTGAGCTTCCTGTCCTTCTCATCCACCACAATCGCGTCTACTGGGCATACCTGCTGGCAGCGGCCACACTTGGTGCATTTCATATCATAGGTAAGAATCTCAGGATAGTCTTGCCACGACTCAGGATTGGAGCACCAGTGGCAGCGCAGGGGACAGCCCTTGAAGAAAACAGTGGTCCTGATTCCAGGACCGTCATGGATGCTGAATCTCTGAATATTGAAAATCAAACCCCGCCCGGGTGAGACTCTGTTCTGATCAGATATTGATTCGATCTCCACTCTCCTCTCTATAGGATAGCCTAAGCCTCAGCCATGTTCAAATCTCAGGACCTCCCGTCATCTCAAAGTCATCCCTGCTGGTGCCAATTCAAACATTGCCACCAGTGTCCTGGATCAACAAACAACAAAGGGACTGCTGGCTCAGGTATGTCGTGGGGATTGAACAACTCATCACAGCTAGATGGTGACCTCTACTGAGGCATAGCCCACTACCCGAGAATAGTCTCCGGTGATATCTCCCGAGGTAGCATAGCGCAGGAGTCGGGCCTTCTTGGCCCCCAAAACCTTACAGGCTGTTAGCATGCCCATCACCGGCCCGGGACCGCACATGCTGATGTTGTTGCTGCTCACCACCCTCTCCAACTGCTCCGGGTCCAGATCAAGGATGGCCTCGAGTGCCTGGTGGTCCTTCCTGCTCGCTGATGGCTGTGGTTCATAGTGGCTGAAGTCCGAGCTGGCGATGATTATGGCATCCCTTCCCTTGAGGGCAACAGCCAGAGCGCCTCCCAGGTCCTGGCTCGCCTCCAGGTCCTGTCTCAACATAGCGATGGGTACCAGCCGAAATGCGGCCCCATAGATGTACTGCAGGAAAGGCAC
>JBGOWL010000246.1:0-3188 GCA_041478585.1 Dehalococcoidia bacterium
GAGAGGAGCGGGGCGGCGTTTTACGATTATCTGGCCGAGTCGACCAAGAAGGCAAAACCAGAAGTTATGTATAGTCACCCTGACACCAAGGATGGAAAAACAAAAGCTACGTACAGTAAACTTGCCGGCAAGGAGGCAAAGATAAGGACTATGTACAGTAAACTTGCCGCCAGGGAAAGAGAGCATATTCAAACCTTCCAGAATATGCTTGGCCCTGGCGGCGAGTATCCCAATCTTGATCCATACACAGAGGAATATGCTCTCTATCTGAAGACACTGGTTGATTCTGCTGTTTTCAACAACGAGAGAACCGCCCACGAAGCAGCACAGAAGGTAGCCAGTGAACTCGAAGCAGTTGAAATCGGCATCCGCGCTGAGAAGGATTCAATCCTTTTCTATTCAGCCATCCAGGACCTCATTCGTCGGGCCGATGCTAACCTAATCGGCGGTATCATCAAGGAGGAGAAGGGTCACCTGGCACAACTCTCAGATCTTAAGAGAAGACTCAGCAAGTCGCCACGGTCCAAGCAGCCAACAAGGGGCAAGTAATGAACGATGTCATGAAGGCACTGAGGAAAATGCATAACATGGAGAGACTGGCCACAGAGATCTACCGGATGCAGACCGGGGCATTCCGTGAAGAGAAAGAGTTGGCCGATAGACTGCATGCAGCGATGCTCAACGAGCAAGAACATATAGACAATTTGAAGGCAAGAATCGAAGACCTGGGGGAAAACCTCCGCGCCGGGAATGGCTTTCCAAATGGCAGGTAAGATCATGGGAGGCATCACCACGCTTCTGGGAAAGAACGTTGTTCTCAAAACCGATATCCGCATCGAAGAAAAGGCCATCCAGGACTACGGTGCTTTCCTGCAGAAAGTGAATTTCGATGCAAAATCCAGAGATGTGATAGAGCAAAATATCCAGGATGAAAGGGCTCACGTCAGAAGATGGGAGGAATCTATCGAGATACTGAAACAGAAGAAACCCTCATACAAAGGAAAGGAGTAAAGACGATGGCTTACACTGCGAAAGACTACACCAAGCTGGTGGGGATGGAGGGATTCAGTGAGACACTGCTGAAGAACCATTTCACCCTCTATCAAGGCTATGTGACCAACACCAACAAGCTCCTGGACTCGCTTGCGGCGATGGCAAAAGAGGGCAAGATCGGAACACCTGAATACTCTGAACTGAAACGGCGGCTGGGTTTTGAGTTCAACGGTATGCGCCTGCACGAGTACTATTTTGAGAACCTCGGTGGGAAAACACCTCTGGACAAAGCGGGCAAGCTGGGTAAGAAGCTGACAGAGGACTTCGGCAGTTACGAGAGCTGGGAAAAGGATTTCAAGGGCACCGGGACAATGCGCGGCATCGGTTGGACTATCCTGTATCAGGACAACATAACTGGAAGATTGATCAACCAATGGATCAACGAGCATGAGACGGGGCACTTTGCCGGTTGTTTCCCCATATTGGTTTTGGACGTGTTCGAGCACGCCTTCATGATCGACTATGGGCTCAAGCGCGCAGATTACATAGAAGCCTTTTTCAAGAACATCAACTGGACTGCTGCGGAGAAACGCCTCATGTAGAGCCAGCCAGGCACTCTGCATTCCCATGCGCAGCGCTGTTCCGAACTGGTAGATCTGTTATCTGGGTAGAAGAACATACCTAATGAAAACCTGGCGACGCTTGCTGTTCTTGATAGCTGCCCTTCTGGCGGTGTTGACTGCCGGAGCGGTCGGCTATATGGTCATCGAAGGTTGGTCCTTTCTAGACGCAATCTACATGACCGTGACCACAGTGACCACAGTAGGATTCAGGGAGATACATGAGCTATCAGACAAAGGCAGGATCTTCACCATTGGCCTCATCGTCTTTGGAGTGGGCGTCATGCTCTATGGACTCACCACGATGGTCCAGTACTTCATCGAAGTCCAATGGACGAATCTATTTGGAGGTCGGCGAATGAAAGAAAGGATCTCAAGGCTCAAAGACCATATTATTCTGTGTGGCTACGGTGAGGTAGGAGTTGAGGTAGCCCGGACTCTGGAAAAGGAGGGCATACCCTTCGTTGCCATCGATCCTGACCAACAGGCAATAGCCAGAGCCACGGCCAATGGCCACCTGTACATTCAGGGCGATGCCACAAGGGACGAAACCCTCAGTGAGGCAAGGATCCAGCAGGCACGAGGGTTGGTGGCAGCAGCAGGGAACGATGCCGACAATATCTTCATAACACTCTCAGCGAAGGGGTTGCGCCCCGGGCTATTCGTTGTGGCGCGTGCCGATGCCCAGGAAGCAGAATCGAAACTCAAAAGAGCAGGCGCCGACCGAGTGATATTCCCTCTGGCGCTGGCCGGAAGGCGCCTGGCAATGCTGGCCCTGCGTCCTCTGTTGGTCGACTTCGTCGATACCACAATGCACAGCCGTGATCGCGATCTGATTCTGGAAGATATCAAAGTCGGCCAAGGATCTCCAGTGGCAGGGTTGACCCTGAAAGAGGGCCGTAACTGCTGTGGCGGAGCAGTCTTCCTGGCCGTGAAGAAGAGAGATGGCAATCTCCTCACCAACCCTCCTCAGGAAACGCTCCTGGAACTGGGAGACGAACTGGTGGTCGTGGGTACTCGCCAGCAATTGCGGTCCCTGGAGGGTTCGGCATGAGGGCGGCGAGGTAACTGGATGGGAGCAAGGAAATGAGAAAGGTTTATCTGGACAACGCTGCTACCACACCAATCCTGCCTGGAGTACTGGAGGCGATGCTGCCCTACCTCAAGGATAGCTATGGCAACCCCCAATCTATACACGATTGGGGTGATGAGGTAAGAGAGGCACTGGAAAGCGCCCGCGGCATGGTAGCTGCGCTCATAGGTGCCGACCAGGAAGAGATCATCTTCACTTCCAGTGGCACGGAATCAAACAACCTCGCCATCAAAGGGCTGGCCATGGCCAATCAATCCAAGGGTAAGCACATCGTTATCTCAGCTATTGAGCACTTCTCAGTGCTGCACTCAGCGCGCACTCTGGAGAAAGCCGGCTTCGAGCTAAGCATAGTCTCTGTGGACAAGTATGGTCTGGTGGACCCCGATGAGGTAGCACGAAGCATCAGGAAGGACACAATACTTGTCTCCATCATGCATGCTAATAATGAAGTGGGAACGGTCCAGCGCATCAGCGAGATAGCC
>JBGOWL010000053.1:0-7891 GCA_041478585.1 Dehalococcoidia bacterium
GCCGCCGACGCCCCGCCAGGACAGTTGGACAGGGTTGAGGTTCAGATCAGGAACGTCAGCCAGAATACCTTCTGGGACGAAGCCAACTGGGTGCCAGCCTCAACTTGGATCAGCATTTCGGGCACAGATTCCTGGAGCTATGCCCTGCCATCACTGGACAACGCTACCTACGAGGTCAGGGCAAAGGCCATCGACAGGGCGGGAAATGAGTCCGCAGTAGCCTCGGATACCTTCACCTTCGATGCGCGCCTGCCTTTGTGGATATGGATTGCCATGGGAGTAGGGGTAGCTCTCTTTGCGGTCATCCTGGTTCTCATTATCATCCCACGACTGCCAGCACGACGAGCCAGCATCAATTCAACGTGATGGCGCGATCGAGACTCTCTTTGTAGGACCACACGTTGATGAGCAGTCTCTTCAGGCCTTTTGTTCCCCTGCAGATAGCTTCACCAAACGAAGGCGCCACCATCCTGCTAAAGTAATAGCTCATGGTCATCTTCCCCCTCTACGTGCCGCTGGAGTCCTTCTACAAACTGGCGCGCTTCCTCCAGCGAGTCAAAGATGCCCAGAACCATGGTTTCCACGCTGTGAATGAAGTGGGCTCTTACAACCCAACTGCTCTTCTCTGCACTCGCCAGCTTCTTCTTCGGCATACGCTCTGGCGCCACTGCCGCATGGACACCGCCACCGATCTCAGCAATGGCAATATACTTGATCGCACCAACCCTTACCATCTCCGTGCGATCTTTGTTCCACAAAAACCTTCCTTCGCTCATACGGCATCACCCCCGTCTGTTGTTTGAAGCCATCTGATCTGTAAATCACAGGTGCCGGCTCAAGAAATCTGTGACGATCCTGGATCGCCCCAACTCCCCACACAAGCGCATGAAGGGATGTTATCCACCACGTAGACCGATATGGAAACACGCAGTTTCCAGCTTGTACTCTACTACGAACTTACGAGGCTATCCCTTAGGAGGCAGTTGGCAATGGCTGCCACAAGCTCTCTCATCTCCTGCCCTGCACGATCAGTCACCGTCAGCATTCTTCCCCTTTCTCTGTAGGATGGTTCACTAGACTCACGGCGCGAAAGCCAGGGCTCAGACTCTGCAAGAAAAGCAAACTCCTCTCTGCCATATCAAATAGTGGCGCTATGTTAAGCTCCCTGGATGTACGCTGTCAAGCAAAGTGATGAGTCACAAGCCATGGTCTTTCAACATCAATGTTCCGCAGAATTGTCGCTGCTTTTTGCGTGAATAGGTAACGCAGGTACCAGAATGGGAAACCGTCTGCTGACTCAGGAGCCATCATGGGGGCAGGGTTAGTCGTGTGGCTTTGGCCGCTGCTGCTTCGTCTTGCGGCTTGTGCTGGGACGATAACGCGGTTTTGGTGGGGTTGCCTGAAGTTGAGGCTCATCCTCCCTGTAGACCACTAGGCGCGGTCCATCAGGACTCTCCATGCAGTCTATGATCACGCTTACCTCACCCAGGAAAACGCTCAGCTCCGGAGAAACGCGCACTAAGAGGGTATCCTCGCTCCCCATGAGACAGTCCCCCTCCATCTCCGGGCCGAGCCATACCGAGAAGCCATCGCACTCGGTGTCTATCCTCAGAACAAGGCTTGAATCGGTGGCATTGGCCGCCAGGATGGCTCTCATTTCCTGCGCTGCACGCTGGGTGATAGTGAGCAATGGTCCTCCTTGGTGTCAGGAATGTCCTGTGGCTATGTTAGTTTCCCCACTCTCCCGCTGTCAAGGGCAACGGAATTTACCGTCATTCCCGCACACGCAGCCATGAGAGGCCGATCTGAGGCATGGGTTTACGTTGGACTCCTGGCTGACGCCAGCGACAGAGAATGAGGTTGTGAATCGCGCTATTCGAGGGCACCCCCCGGAGCCATCAGCTACAACAGCGCAAGCCGTAACCCAGCCGGTGTCAAGGCTACTGCCGGCGCAGCTTCGCATACATTGCCTCCAGGTCTTCAAGCCAGAGCTTAGCCTCGGCATCCGAAGGCATCCGCCAGTCCCCTCGCGGAGAAAGGCTCACCGATCCAACCTTCGGTCCTTCGGGAAGGCATGTCCTCTTGAACTGGTTGGCAAAGAACCTCTGGATGAAGCTCTTCAGCCACTGGTGCAGGTCTTCAAAGGCATACTGGCCTTCAAAGAGCCCCCGTTTTCTCACCTCGTCGGCCAGAAAGAGGATCTTCCCCGGCCGTGTTCCGAAGCGAACAAAGGGATAGAGATAGAAATCAGCCAGCTCAACCGGCCCAATGACTTCCTCGCTCCTTTGGGCAATCTCGCCATTCTCCGGCCGCAGCAACTCCGGGGAAATCGGGGTCTCAAGGATATCGTGCAGCACCTTCTGCGCCGGGGAATCAGTCTTTTCTTCGTCGGCAACCCATCGCACCAGAAAGCGGACGAGTGTCTTGGGCACGGACGCATTGACTTGGTAATGCGACATGTGATCCCCCGCGAACGTGCACCACCCAAGGGCAACCTCGGTGAGATCGCCCGTGCCCAATATCACCCCATCCAGCTCGTTGGCTTTGTTGAAGAGAAACTCGGTGCGATATCGGGCCTGCACGTTTTCAAAGACCACATCTTCCTGACCATCGTGTTTCAGATCTCTTAAGTGTGACATGCAGGTCTTCGTTATGTTCACCCGCTCGAAGCTCACTCCAAGGGCACGGCACAGCTTCGTGGCGTTGTCCCTAGTCCTTCGCGTAGTGCCAAAACCAGGGAGGGTGTACGTATGGACATTGCTCCGCGGCAGACCGAGGAAGTCCGCAGTCTTCACCGCAACCAGGAGGGTCAGTGTCGAGTCAATCCCTCCGGAGATCCCCAGCACCATGCGGCTTCTGTTGGCGCCTGACAGCTTCTTGGCCATGGCAGCCACCTGCATGGAGAAGATATCCTTGCACCTTTCTGCCCTTCGCGCGGGGTCGGCCGGGACGAAAGGATGGGGATCGATCTCCCGCCGCAGTTTGCCGACAGTCGGGTCATCAACCTCTGTTTTCACAACCCTGAAACTCCTCGCTTGTCTGGAGACGTCATGGAAACTGGTCATGACGCGGCGGTCATGATTCAGCCGGTCAAGGTCGATATCAGAGACGATGAGCTGGGAACCTAACGAGAAACGGTTCGATTCTTGGAGTATGACCCCGTTCTCTGCAATGAGCACATGCCCACCGTAGACAACATCATTGGACGATTCTCCGATACCTGATGATGCATAACAGTATGCCGCAATGCACCTGCCTGACTCGGAGGATACCATTGTCCTCCGCCAGTCCGACTTTGCAAGCACTTCGTTGCTCGCTGAGAGATTGAGGAGAACCGTTGCGCCTGCCATGGCCTGGTATTCATGGGGCGAGAGTGGCATCCACAGGTCCTCGCATATCTCTATGCCTATGACGGCTGCAGGAATCCCCTCCAGTCCAAAGAGGAGGTCTGAGCCAAAGGGAGCCCGCTGCCCCACCAGCTCAACCATATCCGAGCTGGCATCTCTACTCGGTGAGAACCACCGGTCTTCGTAGAATTCCTTATAGGAAGCCAAAAGAGTCTTTGGTATTACCCCGAGGATGCGCCCGGAGTTCAACACGACAGCGCAGTTGAATATCTTCTGGTCAACAGATAGCGGCATTCCAACCACCACCAGCCTGCCATTGCCAGCGCTGTCGTTAAGGATGTCACCCAATCCTCTTTCCGCTTTGGCAAGCAGCGCTCGTTGGTACACCAGATCCCCGATGGTATAGCCGGTCAGGGCCATCTCCGGGAAGGTCAGCACCTGGACACCCTCGTCTTTGGCTTTTCTCAAGACTTCGATAATGGCTCCTGCGTTAAAATCAACGTCAGCAACGCGGAGCTCGGGGACTGCTGCACCGATACGCAAGAATCCCAGGTCTTTGTTCAATTGCACATCGCTCATCTGTCGGCCCTCCTGATATTAAGGCCTGTCACGGCCCGAGCACCATTGAATATATCAAATGTGCATTTCATTATCATTCCCATCGACAAAGCCAGGCTCAGTATCTGATTATTGTAGCACAAGAACTGGTTTAGTTCGTGTCCGGTCTCTGTTAGCCGATTCGGTATGTTGGAGGGCTTCTGCTGTGGACCCCAAATGCCGTGACAAAACCACGATTGTGATGAGACTTAGACATTTTGAGACACGCATATGAGGAAGTTGTGATATACACATATCTGACCGAGACAGTGCGCCGACAGTAGAACAGAGGGAATCACTGGACATTTCTGGGAGCACAGCGCACTTTCCAGGTACTGGATTGGGGGAACAACAGCAATGTATGGGGCAGACTATGACGGGTGTATAGCTGAAGCCTACTGCCTTGCTGACGACGAGTGGCTGGAAGAAACCCGCAGTGAAATCTCAGACAAGTCGCGGCTGGCTACTACACTGTTTGTTCTGTTTCTGGGCTAATTCGGGGCACATCGGTTCTACACAGGCAAGACAGAGACTGCTCTGTCAATACTTGTACTGGCTGTCCCCTCGTGGTTGACTTTGTGGTATCCATTGGGGCGGCTCTTCCTTCTCGTCCTCGGTGTTTGGATTCTGGTCGATGCAATTGCAGTGATTTCTGGCCAAATGAAAGACAGCGAAGGCAAGCTAATCAAGAAATGGCAAATCGGCTGATCAATCTGAAGCTGCTACGACATTAGCATAATATGGCCTTATCTGAGAAGTACGGCAGAGTGAAGGTTCCCAGCGTCAAAGAGGACGAGCCGGTGTTTATCATCCGGGCGCAAGACAAGCTGGGAGAATCTGCCATACAGATGTATCGACTGCTGGCAGAAGCTCACGGATGTAGGGTGAGCGGAGAGCTCGATAGGGTGATTGGCGATTTCCGTCGCTGGGATGGCGAAAGAAAGATGCCTGACTAGCCATCGTCGAAGGCTTATTGACAGCTCGTTCCACAATGCATCTCAACTCTCAATGTCAGACATCTTGGTGGTGGTTTTGCTAAGTGCCGGCTGACATACGGAGATTTGCTTCTGCATTCATCGGCGGCACATCGTCAGGATCGATGATGACATCTATCACTACCAGGCCCTTCCGTGATACCGCGGCGTCCAGTACCTCGCCTACTTTCCCCGGTGAATCTAATCTGAAGCCCGAAGCCCCGAAACACCTGGCAAGTTCTGCGAAGTCGGGGTTGCCATGCTCCGTCCCCAGGATACGGCCTCCAAACTGAATTCTCTGCCTCCAGTTCAGCACCCGGTACTGGAAGTCGTTGAGGATCAGGATCTTAATGTTTAGCCCCTCCCGGACCGCTGTCTCCAGGTCCTGCATCGTCATCATGAAGTCCCCATCCCCCAGTACTGCAAGCACCATGCGCTCAGGATATACCATGCTGGCCGCCATGGCTGCTGCCAGCCCGAATCCCATCGACGCGAAGTTTAGGCTGGACAGAAAGGTGAGGGGATGGTTGCAGGGCATGAAGGCCGTCAGGTAGAGCCGGTGCATTCCCACCCCGACGCTGGTTATCGTATCGTCCGGCAGTCTGCCCGCGAGTTCCTTCATGACATGCCCAGGGCAGGGTAATCGCCCTTCGCGATTGACGCATGACCAGAGAATGAGACTCCACAACTCCCTTGCTTTGGCCAGCGTCTCGTCCCATGAAGCACGGGCTGGTTCCCTGCGGCTGCCCGTTTCCTCAACCAGCCTTTGCAGAAACTCTGCCACGTCACATACAACAAGTCTGCTTTTGGGGGACTGCGGCTGGATGGAGCCCGGCGATATGTTCACCACCATCACGTTCTGGGCCGCAAAAGGGCTGCTGTATTCATACGTAGTCACATCGCTGATGCCAGCGCCGAGACACAGAAGCGCATCGCAGCTCTCCAGGGCTTTATCTGCCACCGGATTCCCATCCCCGAAACCAGCGCGGCCCAGGCACAGGGGATGAGTTTCCGGTATGGTTCCCCGTCCATTGCCAGTGGTGATCACAGGAATCGAGAGCGCCTCCGCAAACTTCACCAAGTTGGCCGACGAGCGTGAATAGGCCACTCCCCCTCCCGAAAGGACGAGCGGCAGTCTCGCAGAGTCGATCATACGTAGAGTGTCTTTCACATCTGCCTCCCCCACCAGTGGGGGAGCATCAGCGACAAGTTCCATCCCCTCGACGTCAACCTCAGTCATCTCCGTCCAGACATCCTCAGGTACCTCTATCAGAACTGGTCCGCGGGCACCGCTCATGGCAGCACGATAGGCCTGGGAACAGACCCGGGGTACTTCGGACGCCGCTTCCACACGGAAGGTACCCTTGCACAGCGGCGCAAAGAGACGCCGGTGGTCCACCTCCAGCATCCCATCGCTTTTCGCCAGTCGCCGTTTCACCGCTCCGGTAATGACCATCAACGGAGAGGAGTCTTTGTAAGCGTTCCCCACAGCAATCATGGCATTCAGTGCGCCCGGGCCTGAGTGCACCAGGACTACACCCGGCCTTCCGGTGAGCCTTCCCTCGGCATCGGCCATGCTGCCAGCCACCTGCTCATGGCGGCATGAGACGTAGTGTATCCGGTCACGCACCTCGTAGAGCGCATCTACAAAAGCTACATTCGATGTCCCGATGATTCCGTAAACCCTGGACGTGCCCATTCTGAGCAAAGCCTTTACCAGTGCTTGTCCTCCGCTCATTTGTTGCGACATCTGTGACACCCCACCCTTCTGCCTGGGAGAATCACCGAGATATCCTCGGCTTGACCCCGTTTACGATATTGACTGGTTCCTGTCCCTTCAGGACACGCACCACATTATCAATGGTCAGATCTATTATACGCACCCTCGACTCGTTTGTGGCCCCGGCGATATGAGGGGTCAATATCGCATTGGGTGCATTAAGGATAGGGTTCTCTGCATCGACAGGCTCCGTGGAGAAAACGTCCAGTCCGGCACCCTGCAGCCGCTTGTCCTTCAAGGCCTGGGCCAGCGCTGCCTCGTCCACAATCGCACCCCTGGAGACGTTTATGACTACCGCATTGTGTTTCATCCTGGCGATCCGGTCGGCACTGATCATGTTCTCTGTTTGAGGAGCCAGGGGCACATGAACAGTTATGACGTCTGACTCCGCGATGAGATCGTCAAGAGAGCGGTAGGTCACTCCCAGTTCCTCTTCCTCTTTCGGCAAGAGGCGGTTCACGTCGTAGTAAATCAGGCGCGGGCCAAAAGGCCTGGCTCTCTTTGCCACCTCTTTACCAATACGCCCGATTCCGACAATGCCCAGGGTTTTACCAAAAAGCTCGAAGACCCCATGGATTGACATCTCGTCCTGTGCCCACTCTCCCCGCTTCGTTTTCTCATGAGCCAGAGCCAGTTTCTTCAGACATGCGAGTATAAGCATTATGGCGTGCTCCGCTACCGCGAAGGTGTTGGCCCCCGCTACGTTGGCCACAGCTATACCCTCTTTGGCCGCTTCATCGACATCGATGTGTTGAAATCCGGTAGATGGCTGTTGTATGAAGACGCAGTGCCTGGCCGCTCGCATCAGCTCGGCATCCATGGCGATATTATTGGTATAGTCGCCGATAATTACATGGGCATCGCTCACTGCTTTGATCAGTTCCTCCTTCGAAGACCCCTGGTAGGAAACTATATGGACATCTTCGAGTTCATTACCCTTCACCCTGCTTCCCAGGAGCGCCTGGATAACCGCCTCCGGCAGCGGCGAAAGAACAAGTACATTTTTATTCTTCTTCATATCGGCCTCCCTCCTGCTGGTGTGGATCACCGGATGTAATTCTACAGTGGAATCGAGACAGTTTTCCAGCAACCAGGGCGGCCACCATCGCCGTCACAGGTCAACATAAGAAAGCAGGTCGGGCACAGTGCCCGACCTGCTGCCGGATATCTCTCCTGGGATTAATGGCCCTGAC
>JBGOWL010000047.1:0-8177 GCA_041478585.1 Dehalococcoidia bacterium
AACCGCCAGATGTTCTCGGCGGTGTGCGCGCGGTGTGGTAATGATACTCAAGTGCCCTTTGAGCCCCGAGGTGGCAGGTCGGTCTATTGTAACGCTTGCTACGAGACGGTCAAGCCGAACAATCGTCGATAATTGAGTTTCGACCGTAATTGTGCATTGGAGGCTGGGGGTTGAGGCCAACAGTCGCCGACATCTGCTGGATCGGGGGACGGGTCTGCTGGACTCGGCTCGCAACGGCTCGGAAATAGGTCCCGACGCTCCATATTGCATCCGAGGAGGAACGTGAAAGACCCTGTTTCGACTGGTGAGGCCCTGGGGGAACGAAGACAACGCAAAAGGCAATCGGCCGGTAGACTCGTCATCGTCAGTAACCGCTTGCCTGTGTCACTGGAGAAGACGGATGCAGGAGAATGGCAATTTCAGCCTAGCCCGGGCGGGCTGGTCACTGCTCTCGCTCCGGTCTTGCGTGATAAGGGAGGGCTGTGGATTGGCTGGCCTGGAACGACGAAAGCTGTTGATCCGATCAAACCACTTGCCGTGGCGAGCAAGGATATTGGATACGAGCTGAAACCGATTCCGCTGACTGACAGGGAGTTCAACCAGTACTATTGTGGCTTCTCAAACGAAATCCTCTGGCCGCTCTTCCATGACCTTCAAACTCGCTGCAATTTCGATCCTGCGTACTGGAAGGCATACCAGGCTGTCAACCGCAGGTTTGCGCAGGTGCTGGCCAGGAGTGCTGACGAGAATGACTACATTTGGGTCCATGATTACCATCTCCAGTTGGTGGCCAAGGAATTGCGCCGGATGCAGGTCAAGAACAGGCTTGCCTTTTTCCTTCACATCCCGTTTCCATCACCTGACATCTACTTCAAGTTGCCCTGGCGGTTGCAGCTTCTCGAAGGCTTGCTGGCGTACGATCTTGTTGGTTTTCAGACCTGGCGCGACAGGAACAATTTCATACATTGCGTTGAGACCCTGGTCCGGGGGGTACACGTTGACCACAGGGTGCGCGTGACCACTATTAAGATACCCGGCCGGGAAATCAAGGTCGGTTCATTCCCCATCAGCATAGACTTCAAGGAATATGCGCGGCAGGCGGCTGACCCGGAAGTGACCAAGGAAGCCAAGCGGTTGCATCATGCCATGCGCAGTAGCCACATCATACTTGGCGTAGATCGCCTGGACTACTCCAAGGGCATCCCAGAGAGGTTGCAGGCGTTCAAACATGCGCTCGAACACTACCCGGATCTCCGTGGCAAGGTGTCTCTGGTTCAGGTTGTGTCACCGAGCCGGGCAGATATCCCGGAGTACGGGCGCCTGAAGGCGGAAATCGAGCGTCTTGTGGGAGAGATCAATGGCAGATTCACCCAGCCGGGCTGGATACCGGTTCACTACGTCTATCGGAACCTGGAGCACCACGAGCTTCTGGTATAGTATCGTGCTGCCGACGTAGCCCTGATCACACCGCTGAAGGACGGGATGAATCTCATCGCCAAGGAGTACTGTGCAGCCAATGTGGATGACGATGGGGTACTGATACTCAGTGAGTTTGCTGGAGCAGCAAGTCAGATGCGCCGCGAGGCGCTTTTGGTCAACCCCTACGATGTTGAGAGCGTAGCCAGTGCCATCCATCGGGCATGCGTCATGGGCGAAGCCGAGCGTCGATCCCGCATGAAAAGGCTCAGGCGTTCTATAGCCAGACGGGATGTCTTTCGGTGGGTGGACTCATTCCTGGGTGCCGCAGATGCTCAGGATGCAGCATTGGTCAAGTCGCCCCGAAAGCCTATAGGTAAGCGTGGTGCGAGAACACCCTGAACGACTCAAACATGGCCTAGTCTGTGGCCTGCGCTCTTCTTGGCTCCAAGGTGTCATTCTGGGGCTCAGACCTTCTGTGCCTGGGTCTGCAGTTCGTCTATATCCAGGGGATCACCCTTGGATGGCTCTCTTCGCAGCCTGATTGCCTCAACCGGGCATACGTCCACGCATACGCCGCAGCCCATGCAGTTTGCCTTGTTGATGACGACTTTCTGACCGTCTTCGCTCATGCGGATGGCCTTGAAATGGCATGTACTGTCGGCACACGCCGCGCATCCGTTGCAGTCATCACTCACCTCGGCAACATAGCCCGAACCAGCTATGATGGGGACCATGCCCTCAAGCTGATTCCACATCTTGACTCCCAGACAGCAGCAGGAGCAGCAATTGCAGATGCCCCTCTGTCTGTTCCCCGTCTCCTTCTTGAACCAGACGGAGTGAACTAAGCCTTTGCTGTGTGCGAATTCGAGCACCTTAACTGCCTCGTCCTGACTGATCTTTCTATGGTTTGGGCTGGCCTCTGCTATGAAGGAGGCAAACGGGTCTCCTAGGTAGAGGCAGATCTCTCGGGTAGGTGGAAGACAGGGGTTCTCCACGTTGGCACGGCAGGCACAGGGTCCAACGGCAATAGTGTCATTGGCTCCCACGATCACGTCTCTGGCCACCTTAAACGGTATCACCCTCTCGGGAGGCGATAGCTTCAAATCCTTTCTCAGAGTAACCAACTTCATGGCATCACGCAGACTGACGACCTTTCCGTGATAGATGCTGGTGTCGAAACTCAGTGATGTCTCAGCGATGCGCTCCACGTGGTGCTTGATCATCTCATCCACATCTTCGTCGCATTTCTCTTTCGGCTCCTTGGGAAGCAAGCCTGATTTCAGAAGCGCGTAGTACATGAACCTTTCCATGTGTCTCAGGTAGACGTATGCTGGGAAGAAGTCGTTCTTATCTTCTGGCGGATAGAAATCCCAAAGCGCCTTGGTCAGTTCGTGATGCATCCTCTCCTCCTCAGATCCGTTGACTGCATGTTTCCACGCTCAGCGTGGAACACTGATTTTGCCGAACACTGTGGACAGCCTATCACAGAAAAATGACCAGGTCAAAGCAAAAGGCGTTGATTCTGCAATATCAATGGTGATGGGTACTGCCTTCCCCAGGTTGACAGAGTACGCTCAGCATAGTAACTTTCATGCAGAAAGGAGGTTGCCTATGGATGCCAGAATACGACCACTGGTAGATGCTAAGACCCTGGCAACCGAAATGCGAAAACTCGTCGAGGAATCGAGTACGCTTATAGTATCTCAGGCACAGGCATACCTGCACGGTGAGACCGAAGTGGAGGGGAAGGTATCGGCCGAGTGGACCCAGTTTGCGCTCGAAGCCCCTGACCAGGTTGTGGTAGCTCTTCCTCTGGTTATGGAGTCCATCCTTCGCGCCACCACAACTTTGATCGCCAGAAACAACCTCCGACTTCTTCAACTTCTGGACCTAGCTCCTCGTGAGTGAGCATTCATCTCACCTGTTAAGCCCTGACTGGCGGGCGCTTAGCAGCCCAGGGTTGTGCCTGCTCCAACTGCGCCGCCAGGCGGAACAGGGTTGCCTCGTCGCCAAACCGCCCGATGAAGTGCGTACCCACCGGCAGGCCATCGCCATTCCAGAAGAGGGGCACAGACATGGCGGGCTGCCCTGTGAAGTTACAGATGGGGGTGAAGGGCGCGAAAGGCGCCGAACGATACCACCCAGCTAGGGGGTTCTCAGGAGGAGAGGCAAAGGTGCCCAGAGGCACAGGTGGCTCGGCCAGCGTTGGGGTGAGCCAGACATCGTGCCTCGCGAAGAAGCGGGCGATGTCACGGGCCGTCCGCTGGAGTACGTTCACTGCCAGCAGATACTCTGATGCGCTGTACTTGCGCCCCATCTGATACATGGCCCATGTGAGGGGCTCAAACTGCTCCTGGCTCGGCTTCCTTCCGGCTGTAGTGGCCCAGGCATCAATGTCCGACGCTACACCTGCATCATGTACGGTCATGAACGCTTGCACCACCTGCTCTACTGCCAATGTCATTGCGGGTGTTGCCTCGACAACCTCGTGACCGAGATCAGTGCACAGCTTCGCTGCCTCGTGGACGGCGCTGACGCAGTCTGAATGTACCGGACCGACAAGCGATGCAGTACTAAAGGCAATGCGGAGCTGCCCCAGACTGGCTCCCACCTCTTTGATGAAGACACGTGTTGGCGGTGGTGCCCAGTATGGATCCCCCACGTCTGTTCCTGCTGTCGCATCGAGCAAAGCAGCACTGTCCCGCACTGATCGGGTAATCGCATGCTCGGCTATCAATCCACTCCACAAATCCCCGTAGTCAGGGCCGAGAGGATTGCGACCTCTCGTTGGCTTCAGGCCAAACACGCCACAGCATGACGCGGGGATGCGCAGCGATCCGGCACCGTCATTTCCATGCGCCATGGGAACCATTCCAGAAGCTACGGCAGCCGCTGAACCGCCACTTGACCCGCCCGTTGTCCGTTCCATGTTCCACGGATTCCGACAGGGACCGAGAAGGTCTGGCTCGGTTGTCCCGAGAATACCAAACTCGGGGGTGTTGGTCTTCCCCAGAATGACCAGCCCTGCCCGCTTCTGCCGCCCTACCAGTTCGCTGTCGTGGTCGGGTACGTAGTCACGCAGCAAAGCCGATCCTGCCGTCATGCGAACGCCAGTGTACGATGAAATGAGGTCCTTGAGGAGGAAAGGCACGCCGGTAAAAGGTCCCTGAGGCAGTTCTTTCGAAGCTGCTTCACGTGCCTGTTCATACATGGATGTAACCACAGCATTGAGCATGGGGTTCAATCTCTCGATGCGCTCAATGGCTGCATTCACCAAGTCCAGGGCGGTCATTTCCCTGCGGCGCACCAGCTCAGCCTGCGCGGTAGCATCCATGAAGGCCAGTTCGTCCGTTTGGGACATCATTCACCCCCCACGGCCCGTCCTGTTCGCTCTGTGTTGTGGCTTGCCTCTCTTGAGTTTTTGACCTCAGGAGGCAACGTAAAGAAGATGGTAGCACCCTGCCCCAGTTCCGACTCCACCCAAATCTTGCCACCGTGGGCTTCCACCAGCCTCCGACACACCAGGAGCCCCAGTCCAGCTCCGCTGGCACAACCAAGGTTGGCGCTTCCCAGTCGCTGGAAAGGCTGAAATAGCCGGGCCTGATCCTCAGGCGATATGCCGGTTCCTTGGTCACCAACGCCAATAATCAGAAGTCCCCCATCCCTTCTGGCAAAGACCCGTATATCGCCGCCGCGAGGTGAATACTTGGCCCCGTTTTCCAGGAGGTTGTACAGAACACGTTCCAGTCTCAATTCATCGACGTGAACCGGAGGCAGCCCTTCGGGCAAGTCTACTACAAACCGATGCAGTGAAGATTGACATCTCACCTGCTCGACTGCTTTCTGGACCACTGCATGCAGGCTCACAGGTTTGATGTAGAGGAACAAGCGGTGCGCTCGAACCCTGGAGAGTTCCAGTAGGTTCTCCAGCAAATGAGATAACGAATCGGCCTCGTAGGCGGCGTCTTCGAGCAGTTGCTGCATCTCCTGTTGCGATAGATGTGGTCCGTCAGATAGGGCAGTCTTGATGGCCCCTATGATCACCGTCAAAGGGCTGCGTATCTCGTGTGACACAAGGCCTATGAACTCATCTTTCAGTTCGTCCAACTTTCTCCGTTGTTCAATATCTCGGAGATAGACCACGAGCTGACAATCGCTCTGTTCCTTGCCCTTCAACTCCACGACCTTCGCCCATACGGGGATCTCGTGGCCGTCGTGGTCCACAAACTCCGCTTCCAACTCAGCGAATCCGTCCCAATCAAGATCGGCCCTCAGGGATGCCCATGCTTCAATGGTTCTCCTGGTAACCATATCTCGTATGTCTGCACCGCGGAGGTGCTTGCTGGGATAGCCAAGAAGCTTGCAGGCCCCATTGTTGCAGTCAATGATATGTCCACTGGAATCAATGGTAAGAATTCCATCGGGCGAGGATTCCACCAGGGTGCGGTACTTGTTCTCAGCCTGCTTGCGCGCCTCCTCAGCCTTCCTGCGGTCTGTGATGTCGACAAGTACCCCTTGCATTCCTACTGCGGTGTTTCCGTCGTAGACAGGTCGGTTGTGTCCCTGTACCCAGTAGATCTCACCAGAGCCGGGCATAACTATACGACATTCCCATGGCTCGTTGAGGCCACCTGACATGGCCTTGCGGAAGTTCTCCATCGAGCCTGGCAAATCATCGGGGAAGATGAATTCGGCAAAGCTTCTGCCCAGGAATTCTGATGTGCTCCGCCCGAAGATCGACTCAAACGTGGGGCTGATATAGGTGGTCACCCCTTTGGTGTCAACAGAATACACAACCGCATTTATGTTTTCCACCAGGTGGCGGTACTTCTCTTCTGATTCCCGTATTCTATCCTCGGCTTGCTTGCGCTCGCTGATGTCTCTGGTAACACCCAATAAGCCGATAGGGTGGCCGCTATCGTCGCGGATGAAGTTTACCTTCTCCTCAACCCAGACGGTGGAGCCATCCTTGCGGCGCAGTTCTACCTCAAATAGCCAATGCTTCGCGGGATCGTCTTGGTTAGAGGCTAATGTGTCCACTTGTTCTGCATGGACTTTCATGGCATGTTTAAGAGACTCAGGGGTCAGCATAAGCTCCAGAGACAAATTCACTGCCTCTTCCACGCTCCAGCCCAGGAGATGCGCGTGCGATGGACTCAGATAGGTGATGTTCAGGTCCATGTCGGTGGTCCATATGCCATCGCTGACGTTCTCTGCCACTAGGCGGTAGTGTTGATCCGTCTTGCGCAAAGCGTATTCAGTGTATTTATGGTGAGAGATATCTCTGGCAAAGACTATTGTTGCCACTTTGCCAGAGATCTTTGCTGTGACCCCACCTATTTCGAGCAGTATCTCAGAACCATCATGCCTCAGGGCCTGGATCTCGTGCCGTGCAGGAACGTCCTCTCCCATCTGCCTTCGCCGATATCTATCCGTCAGCGCCGCAACACTGTCTGGATGGACAAAATCCGCAAAAGTCATGCCCAGCAGTTCGTCTTTGCCGTATCCCAGAATCCGCTCAATCTCCGCACTTGCCGAAATAATCACCCCTTCCTTGCCGTCGAGATTCTGGAGTATAGCGATTCCCTCGCCAGCATGGCCGGCTGTCTCTACCAGCAGTCTGTAGTTCTCTGTCGAGTTTCCGGAAGTCTCTGCTACCGCTGCCTTGTTCTGTGACGTATCCGAGCCTGCCCTGGTTTTCCTCTTTGGTGATTTGGAGGCTTTCCTCAACTCGGCGGTGCCGACGGCGGCCTGGCTTTTCTCTGATTTTTTCAGGAGGACCTCCGTTTGGCGACTGGACTCGCCGACCTACAAATGCTTCGGTGGTCCACAGCACTTCTGTCGAAGTGCGACTGTATAGACGCTGCTCTCGAAGATAACATAAGGTATCAAACGGAGTCAACTTGTCATAATCATGGTTTCTCGAACATCGAGTGTTGCGATGGATGCTGGCCTGAGTTCCCTAAGCATGTCGACTTCTCAGGTTTTTTGTTCTGGTTGTACTTGCCATGAGGCAGCTCACGGGGTAATATCGAAACTCGGGGGCGTTTGTCGGCCCTGGCTAACGAGTTCTGAGCGCGATATATGAGCACGTTGCTCTTGGGCAAGAGGGATGTAGCACAACTGCTGGACATGGGGGAGGTGATGCGGGTGGTGGAGCAGGTCTTTCGCGATTATGCTTCTGGCTGTGCCCAGATGCCGGCCAAGGTCTATGTCCGTGTCCCCAAGGGTGACTTCAGGGCTATGCCTGCAGCCGTGCCCCATGCAGTGGGTGTGAAATGGGTCAATGTGCATCTGTCCAACCATGAGCGGGGCCTACCCAGTATCATGGGTGTCCTCATCCTCAGCGACCCGGATACTGCCTATCCCCTGGCCATCATGGATGCCACTGAAATCACTGCGTATCGCACTGCTGCCACCTCCGCCAATGCCTCCCGATACCTGGCCCGACCGGAATCACGCACTCTGGGTCTTATCGGCGCCGGACGCCAAGCCTGCATGCACCTGCAGTCCCATGCCCTGGTCTTCCCCCTGAAGAAGGTCAGGGTCTACGATATACAGCGGCAGGCTGCTGAAGCCTTTGTCAGACGGTTCCCTCAGTTCAACGTGGAGGCCTCGTCTGCTGAAGAGGCGGCCATGTCCGACATCGTCTGCACCTTGACGCCCTCGACAGCACCAGTGGTGAAGGCAGCCTGGATCAAGTCGGGGACGCACATCAATGCAGTCGGGGCAGACGCCTCAGGCAAGCAGGAGTTGGA
>JBGOWL010000002.1:0-34763 GCA_041478585.1 Dehalococcoidia bacterium
ACCATGGCACGGTTCCGTCAACTGGAGGAACTGGCAGCCAAGTACAATCTGAAGATGGCAAGCGTGGCCGATCTCATCACTCATCGCCGCCGCCACGAGAAGCTGGTTCACCGTGTAGCTGAAGCCAAGCTGCCAACCAAACACGGGGAGTTCACCATCATTGCCTACAAAAGCACCATTGATACCGACGAACACGTTGCCCTGGTGAAGGGCGATGTGTCTGCCGAAGAACCGGTTCTGGTGCGGGTGCACAGCGAGTGCCTTACTGGTGATGTTTTCGGCAGTCTTCGCTGCGACTGCGGAGAGCAGATGGCCATGGCTATGCAGGCCATAGCCACCGAAGGGAAAGGGGTCTTCCTCTACATGCGCCAGGAGGGTAGAGGCATTGGGCTTCATAACAAGCTGCGTGCCTATGCTCTCCAGGATCAGGGGGTAGATACTGTAGAGGCCAATGAACTCCTAGGGTTTGCCGCCGACCTGCGCGATTATGGGATCGGGGCCCAGATTCTGGCCGACATCGGCCTTGAACAGATTCGTTTGCTGACTAATAACCCCAGAAAGGTGGTGGGTTTGGAGGGACACGGTCTCAAGGTAGTAGAGACAGTACCTATAGTGGCCCCACCGAACTCCTATAATGCCGCCTATCTGAAGGTCAAGGGCGCGAAGTTAGGACACCATTTCGTAGCAGACTAAGAAGAGGAGGTCGCCATGAAAAAAATTTATCAGGGAACACTACTCGCACAAGGCCTGAAATTCATGCTAATAGTCTCGCGTTTTAATGAATTCATATCGGTCAAGCTACTCGAAGGAGCTCAAGACGCCCTGTTGCGCCACGGAGTCAAAGAGGAGGACATTGAGATCGCCTGGACACCTGGGTCCTTTGAGATTCCGCTCATCGCTAAGAAGGCAGCAGAATCAGGAAGATACAATGCCGTCATCTGCCTGGGTGCCATCATCCGAGGAGGCACCCCTCATTTCGACTACATCGCCGCCGAAGCAAGTAAAGGAATCGCCAAAGTGTCACTGGACACAGGCATCCCCGTCATCTTTGGCGTGATCACGGCTGATGCCCTGGAGCAAGCCATTGAAAGGGCTGGAACAAAAGAGGGTAACATGGGCTTCAAAGCAGCTATGAGCGGCATCGAGATGGCAAACCTCATCAAGGCCATGAAAGCTCCACGGAAAGCCTGAAGTCCTATTCGATTGCTTTGAAGACCTTGTCCCCTCGCCGTACCCGATCCGGGACCTTGATGCCTATGGAATCCCCCGGCCTGCCCTCGGTTACGTCCTTGTTGTGAATCTGCATTGATTCAACAACAACCTCAAGATCGGTAGTGTGTCCCTTGATATGGATTACCTCACCGCACTTGAGATTCCCCGTCAAGTCGATGCCAGCCACCACCGGTCGGGCAAAGAAATCGGTCACTGTGCCCACCTCTACCTCCTCTGCCATGAAAGTCACCCCCCTTCAAATACTGATTTCCTCAAATCCGAACTCCATGATCTGGGCTTTGAATTCTCTTCAGCCGCCGTTCCAAGACCCCTCGTTTAATCGGCACCCTGCGGTGACATTTCAGACATCTGATGTCGATATCAACTCCCAATCTCACCACCTCCCAGGAGTAACTACCACAAGGGTGCGCTTTCCTTAGCTGCAGTATATCGCCCAAATTGACTTCCATGCAATATTCCCAAACAGTTGATAGCCTAGCGACTAAAGAAAGGAGTTGATCTGCCTGCGCACCTCATCGGCAACCCGCCGGGCCGCCTGGGCAAAATCACTGTCCTTCGAAGCATAGAGAATCTGCCTTGAACTGCTGAAGATTGCCCTTTCACCCTTGGCATCCGTCCCGTAGCGAACGGCCCATTCCAGGTTTCCTCCCTGTGCTCCAATGCCCGGTATCAGCAAGTCCATTTCCGGGCAGAGCTGCCTTATCTCCTGTAGCTCCTGGGGGCAGGTAGCGCCTACGACCAGGCCTATATTATTCCTCTCGTTCCACTCCTTAGCCTTTCTGGCCACCAACCAGTACAAAGGCTGCTGCCTGTTCTCTGCTTGTTCTGTCGAACAGGCTACATCTTGGAAATCACCAGCTCCGGGGTTTGAGGTGCGACACAGGATGAATGTTGCCTTGTCTGTGTAGCTGATAAATGGCTCTATGGAATCATAGCCCAAATAGGGGTTCACGGTAGCCGCATCAAAACCAAGGACTTCGAACAGAGCCTTGGCATAGGCTCGAGCCGTGTGGCCAACGTCACCGCGCTTGGCATCCCCGATAATGGGGATGTTTTCTGGTATGTACTTTATGGTCTCCTGGAGCGCAGGCAGGCCATCACTGCCCAGAGCCTCGTAGAAAGCCAAGTTTGGTTTGTAGGCACAAACCAGGTCTGAGGTAGAGTTGATGATTGCCTTGTTGAACTCGATGATACTCGTCTTAGGCATGAACTCGGGATCAGGATCAAGCCCGAGGCAAAGGCGGCTATTATTTCTTCGCACTGCCTGCAGTAGCTTCTCGGCGAAGTCCATCTACCACCTATCTCGGCCGAGACCTACTCTAACCAAGAGCTCCAGACAACTGGCGCCCCCCTAGGAGATGGAAATGGATGTGGGGCACTAGTTGTCCGCCTTCTCGGCCGTAATTCACTGAAACACGATATCCCCTCTGAACTAACCCCTTCCTACTGGCCATTTCATTGGCAACATAAATCAAATGACCGATGAGATCCTTTCGGTCAGAGCCAATCTGAGACAGTGATGGGATATGCTCTCTTGGCATCACCAGCAGATGTATCGGTGCTTGGGGATTGATGTCCCTTATAACAACAGCCCTGTCATCCTGATAGACAATGTCGCTCGGTATCTTGCCAGCGATGATCTTGCAGAAGACACACTCCTCCTCCATTCATCCCCCTTCAGTAACTAGAGCCCCAATTGGCTGGCTATCACTTCACGGTGAAAGCTGGCATCGCCAAAGAGAGCCTGGGCTGCCTTGCCTCGCCTGTAGTAGAGCTGAAGATCGTGGTCAATAGTATATCCTACGCCGCCATGAATCTGATGCCCCAAACGGACGACCCGCCCAATGGCTTCACCAATCCACGCCTTGGCCATAGCCACCTCCTTGACGGCAGGAAGCCCACTGCTCAGCAGCCAGGCCACCTCGTAGGTAAGATATCTCATACCATCGACATCAATCAGCATGTTAGCACAGTGGTGCTGAATGGCCTGGAAGCTGCCTATCGGCCGATCAAACTGCACCCTCTCCTTAGCATAGGCCACGCTCATCTCCAAAACCTGCTGGGCTGCACCCACCATCTCGGCACATTTGGCTACGGCCGCCCATTGTAGGGTTTTCTCAACCGTCTGCCATCCCCGATGAGGCTCACCCAGGATGTTTTCTCTGGCTACCTTAGCCTTGTCAAACACCACTTCGCATTGTTTGTCACTGGCAATAGTATTGAGCACAGTTAAGCTAATTCCTGGACCAGTGGCATCCATTATGAAAAGGCTAAGCCCTTTTCCTCGGATGACTTCTCTTTCGTTCTGGCCAGGCACAGGATATGTCTGGCCAGATGGGCGTAGGGCACGAAGAGTTTGGTACCACTGACGGTGTACTCTTCTTTATGAAGAGTCGACTTTGCCTGAATTGAGGCAGCATCATAACTACCATCTGACTCTGTCAGCGCGAAGGTGAAGATATCTCCCCCAGATATGGCTGGCAGAAACTGCTGTTTTTGACCATCATTGCCTGCTTCTAGTATTGTCAAACCGCTCAGCACCACACTGGGCAGATAAGGGCTGGGCAAACAGGCCCGACCCATCTCTTCCAGCAACACCACCAGATCCAGGAAACTCCCTCCCCCACCACCATGACTTTCAGGGAAGGGTAACCCCAGCCACCCCAGTTCCGCCATCTTAAGCCAGAGATCCGGTGAGTAACCCCTTTCATCCTGTTCCATCTCCCGAACAAACTGCTTGGTGCACTCGTTAGCCAGAAAATCACGGGCGGTTTTCCGCAGCATCTTCTGGTCTTCAGACAGGTCTAGATCCAACTTGCCCCCTTTGTGTCTAGAGGTTATCCAATTCTGGGCATCTTTCAAGACTACCGAGGAGTTCGCCAACCTTCCTTAATCTGCTCCTATAGGAACAATTGTCGCCTCCCTTAGGTGTGATAAAGGATATCAGAAGAAGGGAATCAATATCAAATCTGCAGTTACCGAGAGAAAATTGAGAAAACGAACAGACTCTGCTTGACTTACCGAATTTGCGAAGATATGCTACCAAGAGCAGAAAGGTTCCAGAAAGGTTCAATATGTTCAAAGCGCCGAGAGGGACACAAGATATTCTACCGGAAGATCAGAATCACTGGAGAGTCGTTGAGGCAAAGGCAACTGAAGTCTGTCGGCTCTTCCAGTACAAGCGCATCGATACTCCGATATTTGAGCAGACTGAGCTGTTCCTTCGCGGTGTCGGCGAAGGTACCGATATTGTGGAGAAGCAAATGTATACCTTCGAAGACCGCGGTGGTGACAGAATCACCCTGCGGCCCGAGGGTACAGCGCCGATTTGCCGGGCATATATTGAGCATGGAATGCACAACCAGCCTCAACCAGTAAGGCTCTACTATACTGGCCCCATCTTTCGGTATGAACGACCCCAAAAAGGCCGTATGCGCCAGCACCATCAATTTGGGGTTGAAGCCATTGGCAGCTCAGACCCAGTGTTCGATGCACAGGTTATCGATCTGGCTTGGCGTTTCTACAGATCATTGGGACTCAAGGGGCTGACCCTCCAGCTCAACAGCATTGGATGTTCGGACTGCCGCCCTGACTATCTGGCTGCTCTTGGGTGCCACTACTCAGACCACGTCAACAACCTTTGCCCTGACTGCAGTATGAGGCGATTACGCAGCCCCTTGCGGCTTCTGGACTGTAAGAATGCTCCCTGTCAGGACACGATGACAGGTGCTCCCCGCATATTGGACTATCTCTGCCAACCCTGCGGCAGTCACTTCGAGGAACTCAAGGGCTACCTCGATAAGCGCCGCATAGGCTACGAACTTAACCCATACTTGGTGCGTGGCTTGGACTACTACACAAGGACTGTGTTTGAGATTCAGCCTGCCGAAGTTCGAGGACAAAGCGCCATAGGTGGTGGTGGAAGATACGACAATCTAATCGAGCAGCTAGGGGGTAGACCTACACCGGCGGTTGGTTTTGCCACCGGCCTAGAGCGGATCATAATGAACCTGCAGAACCAAGGAATTCGCTCAGAAGATGTATGGGTCGGCAGGAAGGTCTTCGTGGTCTCCGCAGACGAAGCCGGAAAGAGAGAGGTACCAGCGATAGCAGCTACGTTGCAGGACAACAACATAAGCGCCACTTTCACCTCAGGAGACTATAGCCTAAAATCCCAGATGAGACAGGCTAGTTCCTCTGGATCGCCTTGGGTTATCGTCGTTGGCCAGAATGAAGTAAGTAAGGATTCGGTAGTATTGAGAAACATGGCCAAGGGGACACAAGAGGAGACCTCTTTGGGAAACGCTATAAAACAGATAGGGAGCCAAAGACCCAGCGATTGGCCAGCTGACAAATAGCACAAGCCAGACTCTGACAGGCCCAGTCAAAAGACACAGACATCCGCATATTGAAGAGAATAAACGAAGAAGCGAGGGTTTCTATCCTCCCCGTGGAGCAGAACACCCGAGCGGTCCTTTCCCTCGCCAACCACGGCTGCATCATGTGGAACAACAGGATAGCCCTTGATGACACCGGTGAAAACCTCAGGCAGAACGCTCATGTAAGAGAATTCTACATGGAGCTTGGCACGGTCGGTGAAACGAATAACTATAGGGAAGCATTACAAGAGAAGAAAGAGGGGGTTAGGCTAGGCAATAACAGAGACAGCCCTATTTCTCAGTAAATAGAGAGGAGAAATCTCCACTAAAGTCCTTGAGGAACGCATGGACATCTATCACATCATCTGAGTTTACGGGGATAGACAGTTTGCGGCGTTCTTCTTCAGTAAGTTCGGTAAGGATCTCGCATCTGCCCTCCGCCTTGACTACGGCCGCCACTAGTCCCTGGCTCTTGCAGGAGGGGCAGAAGACAGAAAGGAACCACAAATCCTCACGGTGTCCCAGGATCTTAATGTTGCCCGAATCATACTGACAACCGCATATCCCGCATTTCATATTGGAGAGTAGTTTCCTAACAAACTTCTCGTCCATCATTTCACCACAGTCCAATCAGTCCTCAGTGGTCTTGCCCTTACCAAGGTCACGTAAGTCGAGTGTATTGATAAAATCGGTGAAGGCGGACAACTTGCGCAGTTCCTCTTCACTAACTTCCTTCCCCTCATCATGCTTACCAATCTGAGAACTCGCCACTGGCTTACCTGTCTCATGGTCGAAAACAATCCCAGCTTTGTCCAAGACCTCTTCATTAACATAGATTGGTGCTTTTGCTCTTACCGCAATTGCTATGGCGTCGCTGGGCCGAGAATCGATTTCGACACCTTTACTATTGACATCAAAATTGATCTTTGCATAGAAGGTATCGTTCTGAAGGTCATTGACCAGAATAAACTTGATCTTTGCTCCCAGAGTACCAATAACTGAGTAAAGAAGGTCATGCGTTAGCGGTCTGGGAACACTGACGCCCTGCAACTTTATCGCTATAGCATCCGCCTCAGCAGGACCAATCCAGATAGGAAGATATCGGTCTGCCTGAACCTCCTTCAGTATTACCACGCGCTGAGAGTTCATCACGCTCACGCGAATGCTATCAACGCTCATTTCAATCATCTTCCCCCACCTCCCTGGTGTGCGCCTTTGGATCTGAATTCAATTCTAGGATGGCATGTAGTGTTTGTCAAACTGTCAGAGCACGGTTTCCTTGTGACGTGCACTATGGCACTGAATATTCACAGCCACTGGCAAACTGGCAATATGACAGGGGAAGGTCTCAATATGAACCGCCAAAGCAGTAGTTCTGCCTCCAAAACCCTGTGGGCCAATGCCCAAGGCATTTATCTTCCTCAGTAGCTCTCTCTCCAAATCAGCAACCTCAGAATCTAGATTTGGCTCGCCTAACGAACGCAGCAAAGCTTCCTTGGCCAGCAGCATCGCTTTGTCAGCAGTACCACCGATTCCCACCCCCACAATGACGGGAGGACACGGGTTACTACCAGCCTCCTCTACAGCTTTCACCACAGAGTCAACGATGCCCTGCCTACCCTGTGCCGGTAGCACCATAGCCAGACGACTCATGTTCTCTGACCCCCCTCCCTTGGGCATCACGACAATCTTAAGACGATCACCAGGCACTATCTTGGTATGAATAATGGGAGGACAATTGTCCTTTGTGTTTGTTCTCGCCGAGAAAGGTTGACTCACCATCGATCTGCGTAGATATCCCTCCGCATAGCCTCTGCGCACCCCTTCTTCTACGGCAGCATAAACATCGCCCCCCTTGATGTGCACATCTTGGCCTACCTCAAGCAATATCACAGCACTGCCACAATCCTGACATAAAGGAACGTGTTCTTTTGCAGCAATACCAGCATTCTCCAAGATCTGCTGCAAGATCTCCCTACCCAGTGATGATTCTTCCCTGTCTCTTGATTCCCTGAGTGCCCTAGCAACGTCTTCAGGAAGGAAGTAGTTTGCCTCCTGGCATAGGCAGGCTACGGTCTCAGTGATACTATCTGTATTTATCTCTTTCTGAGGCATAACCTTTCTCCTTCAGCTTAGGGACTTCTATCGGGCAATCACAAGTACCCTCTTCCCATCTCACTCTAAAGAGGTATGTTACCGTGCTTCTTGGCAGGAAGCGTGTCCACCTTGTTTTTCAGCATATCCAACGCCTTTATCAGTTTTCGGCGCGTTTCCCTTGGGTCTATTACGTCATCGATATATCCCCTAGATGCAGCCACGTATGGGTTGGCAAACTTCGATCTATATTCCTCGATAAGCTTGCGGCGTGCTTCCTCAGGGTTTTCTGATTTGGCGATCTCGCTTCGAAAGATAATGTTCACCGCTCCATCAGGTCCCATCACCGCAATCTCAGCTGATGGCCAAGCATAGTTGATATCTCCCCGCAAGCTCTTGCTGCTCATCACCACATAGGCACCACCATAGGCCTTGCGAATAATCACGCTTATCTTCGGGACGGACGCTTCAGCATAGGCATAGAGAAACTTGGCTCCATGCCGGATAATGCCTCCAAACTCCTGGTCAGTACCTGGCATATACCCAGGAACATCGACAAGGGTAATCAATGGTATGTTGAAGCAATCGCAAAAGCGAACGAACCTGGCCCCCTTATCTGAAGCATTGATGTCGATTGCCCCAGCCATGTACGAAGGTTGCTGCGCAACAATACCTACAGCTTGTCCGCCAAGTCTGGCAAATCCAACGATCAGATTGAGAGCAAAATGCTGATGCACCTCCATGAAATCACCATTGTCAACCATCCTAGTGATAATCTCCTTCATGTCATAGACCTTGGAGGGGTCCACAGGCATAATAGAGAGTAGTTCCTCATCACTTCTGTCTGGGTCGTCGCCCGTATCTACTCTAGGCGTTTCCTCCATATTGTTCTGAGGAAGGAAGCTCATCAAGCGGCGCACCATCTGGAGCACCTCCTGCTCGCTATCTGCCACGAAATGGCAATTGCCACTTCTTGTTGCGTGAACCATTGCTCCACCCAAATCTTCATGGGAGACCTCTTCCCCACATACCGTCTTTATCACATCAGGGCCCGTAATGTACATTTGCCCAATGCCCTCTACCATGAAAATAAGATCCGTAATCGCGGGAGAATAGACAGCACCGCCTGCTGTAGGGCCCATAACTATAGAAATCTGGGGAACTACACCCGAATAAAGGGTATTGCGGGTAAAGATTTCACCGTAGGCCTTCAGGCTATCCACTCCCTCCTGAATTCGTGCTCCCCCTGAATCAAGCAAACCGATACAAGGGGCCCCGTTCTTCGCTGCCAGATCCATCACCTTGCAGATCTTTTCCGAAGCCACCAGTGAAAGTGTGCCGCCGATCACCGTGAAATCCTGGGAGTACACGTAGGCAAGCCTCCCATCAATCTTGCCATAGCCCGTGACTACAGCGTCTCCCAGATACCTTTGTTCATCCAGCCCGAACTCGGTTGTCCTGTGGGTGACGAAACAGTCAAGCTCTTCGAAACTACCCCCATCAAGAAGGAGGTTGATCCTCTCCCGCGCGGTAAGTTTACCCTTGGCATGTTGAGCTTCGATGCGCTTAGCACCCCCACCCTGGCTGGCTTGATCCCTGAGCTTGCCAAGGTTCTCTATTCTCTTCTCAAAAGGTTCAATAGCCATTACTGATCAGAAACCCCCTTCCTCCAGAATCAGATTCTCAGAAGCTCATCTCTACGACAGTTGAGCCAATCTTTCCTTTGTCTTCTCGAGCCTACCCTCGATATCGAGGAGTTTAGCCCGCTCCTTTTCTATCACCGAAGATGGTGCTTTGCTGAGGAAAGACTCTCCACTCAGTCTATTCTTGAGACCAGCTATTCTGACCTCCAAACCTTCTTTCTCTCTTTCCAGGCGCTGCTTTTCAGCATCAACATCAGCCATCATCGGCAGGATAATCTCAACGTCCCTCAACACCAGCACCATAGCTCCCTGACGATTTTCGTCCATTCTGCAATGCTCCAAAATAGCAAGAGGCTGTACCCGAGCCAGTGTCTCAATCGCCCAACGGTGAGTCTCAATAGCTGATCTGTTCTTGGCATAGATTTCAGCTTCAACCCATCGAGCAGATTCCACCTTGGATTGTGCCCGGGCATTGCGGATGCTGCGGATAATCTCAATGACCGACCCCATCTCTTCCTCTGCCTGATCATCAATACATCCTCTCGTAGTAGGATAGGGAGCAATCATGATGGAATCAGGTCTTGCTTCATCCGGTGGAAGATGCAAAACCAGCGTTTGCCATATCTCCTCGGTGACAAAGGGCATGAAAGGATGAGCCAGTCTCAAAGAGGTCTCCAGAGTCTGAACCAGGACAGGCACTGGTGATAGTGCATTCTCTTCACGAAGACGAATCTTTGCCAGCTCGATATACCAGTCGCAGAACTCCCCCCAGAGGAAATCGTGGACTTGTGTTTCAGCCTCACCAAACTGGAAATCCCCCAATAGCTGATTCGCTTTGGCTATCAGTCGGTCCAGGCGACTCAATATCCATCGGTCTTCCACCGGCAGCCCAGGCTGTAACCCCATATCAACCGAGCCTGACGGCAAGCTCCTTGTTACAAATCGGGCGGCGTTCCAGAGTTTGTTCGCGAAGTTGCGTGCTGACTCCAGCTTCTGGCTGCTTACCTGGACATCATTTCCAGGTGCGGTACCAGTGGTGATAGCAAAGCGCAAGGCATCAGCACCATAATCATCAATTGCCGCCAGGGGGTTTATGACATTCCCTTTGATCTTGCTCATCTTCTCCCCTTTCTCGTCTCTTACCAGGCCATGAAGGTAGACCCAGCGAAAGGGGATGTTGTCCGTATTTTCGATACCCATCATAATCATCCTGGCTACCCAGAAGAAAAGGATGTCGTAGCCCGTCTCCATAACCGTGGTGGGATAGAAATAATGGAGATCTTCGGTATCATCTGGCCAGCCCAAGGTGGAGTGCGGCCAGAGAGCAGAGCTGAACCAGGTATCAAGAACGTCCGATTCTTGATATACGTTTGATGAGCCACAATGAGTGCACTTCTCGGGTGGATCAACAGCAGCCATGGGCTGACCACAGTTCTCACAGTACCATACAGGGATCCTATGCCCCCACCATAGCTGGCGGCTAATGCACCAATCGCGGATATTCTCCATCCAGTGAAGGTATACCTTAGTGAACTGCTCCGGAACAATGGTTATCCGTCCTTCTTTTACCGCCTTGATCGCTGGTTCGGCTAAGGGCTGAGCTCGGACGAACCACTGCCGGCTGGCCCAAGGCTCAACAATGGTGTCACACCGAGCGCAGTGCCCTACCGATTGAAGATGTGGTTTAGTCTTCGACAGCAGTCCTTCTCTTTCCAGTTGAACAAGGAGAGCTTGGCGACAATCAGAGCGATCAAATCCTTCATAGGGACCTGCCTCCTTGTTCAAGGTACCATCGGCATTCAATATGTTTACCGAAGGAAGGTCATGCCGCTGGGCCATTTCAAAGTCCACAGGATCGTGAGAAGGGGTAACCTTGAGCGCCCCGGTGCCAAAGGTGGTATCCACTGCTTCATCAGCAATAACTGGTATATCGCGGGATATGACTGGAATGGCCACCCTCTTGCCAATCAGGCTGTTGAAGCGTTCATCATGGGGATTGACAGCTACAGCAGTGTCACCGAACATAGTCTCGGGACGGGTTGTCGCCACTGTGACGTGGTCCAGTTCGCCCACCACGGGATAATCAATATAATAGAGGTGCCCTTCTACTTCTCTATGTTCTGTCTCAAGGTCGGAGAGCGCAGTCTGGCAGCGAGGGCACCAGTTGATAATTCGTTCACCTTGATAGATGAGCCCTTTATGATAAAGGCGAACAAAGGTAGTAGTCACTGCTCGGCTGGGCCCCTCATCCAGGGTAAACCTCTCCCTGGTCCAATCGCAAGACGCTCCCAACTTCTTGTGCTGCCCCATAACAGTCTCTCGACATTTGTTCGCCCACTGCCACGCCCTTTCCACAAATTTCTCTCTTCCCAGATCATGCCTATTCAACCCTTCTGCAGCTAGCTGGCGCTCGACTACCACCTGGGTCGCAATGCCAGCATGGTCAACACCGGGGAGCCACAGGGTAACCTCCCCCTTCATGCGATGCCAGCGTGCCATAATATCCTCCAGGGTAGCTGTCAAGGCATGTCCCAGGTGCAATTCACCGGTGACGTTGGGAGGAGGCATGATGATAGTGAAAGGTTTCCTGCTGCGGTCAATCTTCGGGGTGAAATAGCCTTTCTTCAACCAGAATTCGTAGATTCTGTCCTCAACGTGTCTGGGCTCGTAAGTTTTAGGCAGGTCTTTCTGTTGTTGCATAGATTATGTTTAGCCTGATTCTAGGCTACTGCCGATGTGTCCTTCCTCCTGAAGCACCTGTGGCTGGAGACAGCAGAGCGGATACTTTGTCCAGAATCTTGTGAGCCACCTCTGATTTCGGCAGCAGTGGCAAATCCTCCACCTTGCCCTTTGAGTCAACCAGGATCACCTTATTGGTATCGACTCCAAAGCCGCTACCAGCTTCAGCAATGTTGTTGGCCACGATAAGGTGGAGCCCCTTATTCTTCAGCTTAACAGTGGCGTTTTCCACCACGTTCTCGCTTTCAGCAGCGAACCCCACCTTGATGAGATTTCCTCTTACTTCACTGATGATATCTGGGTTTCTGATCAACTCCAACTGCATGAGGGGGAATTCCTCCTTTTTCAGCTTGCTCTTAGCGGCGGTTGCCGGACGATAGTCAGCCACGGCAGCAGCCATAATCAGAGCATCAGCTTCAGGAACAGTTCTCAGGACTGCTTCCCTCATCTGGAGGGCCGTTTGAACCTCGAGCATCTCCACATCAGCAGGAGGAGGAAGTGTCGTGGGTGCAGTAATCAAGGTTACCTTAGCCCCCCGTTCTCGGGCAGCTTCAGCCAAAGCGTAGCCCATCTTGCCCGAACTTCTATTGCAGATAAGGCGAACCGGATCAATGGGCTCTTGAGTACCGCCTGCAGTGACAATGACATGCTTCCCTATCAGATCGCTCTTCCTATCAAGGATTTGGCGAATGGCTGTCAGAATATCTTCCACATCGGCCAGACGCCCCTTGCCCACCTCTCCACAAGCCAAAGCACCATAGCTTGGTTCAACTATCTTGAATCCTCTGGCCCGAAGCTTTGCCAAGTTCTCCTGGGTAATCGCCTTTTCCCACATATGTACGTTCATCGCCGGTGCCAGGATGATAGGAGCTTTGGTGGCCAGTGTTGCGCAGCAGAGCATATCGTCGGCAATGCCTACGGCCAGCTTAGCCATAATATTGGCCGTAGCCGGAGCAATGACCACCACGTCAGCCCGCTCCGCCAAGGCAATGTGCTCGATGTCGTGCTCCTCAGAAGCGGCAAACATATCGGTGACCACCTGGCGGTGAGTGATACTGCGAAAAGTCAATGGGGTGACAAACTCAGTAGCACAGTTGGTCATGACCACGTCTACTTTGGCCCCGCCCTGTGCAAGCCTACTAGCCAAGTCTACCGCCTTGTAAGCCGCAATACTGCCAGTGACCCCCAGGAGCACTGTTCTATCTCGCATCATTCCAGTTCCATATTAACCGAATCACATCCAAAACTCCACATCTCTGGCGTTGGAGACTCGGGAGTATAGGGCTAGATCCTATTCAACTCATGGATCAACTGTAGTCCCTGCAGGGTGAGGTGACGATTTACCTCCTCTATCACCTGCGTCTCTCTGGCAATGACATCTGCGTAGCCTCCTGTGGCAATGACTTTTGCCTTTCCCTCTAATTCCCGGGCAATACGAGCTACCAGGCCTTCAACCAATCCAACGTAACCGAAAATGACCCCCGATTGCATGGCGTTGACTGTGTTCTTACCAATGGCATTGTGGGGGCGGATCAACTCGATACGAGGAAGTCTGGCTGTACGGGTATAGAGTGCTTCGGTTGCCATTTCCATACCAGGAGCTATGGCCCCCCCCAGGTAATCGCCCTCCTTGGAGATAACATCAAATGTGGTAGCGGTACCCATGTCAATGACAATAGCCGGGCCACCATATAACCGATAGGCGGCTGCAGCATTTACTATCCGATCACCACCAACCTCTCGGGGATTGTCGAGGGCAATTCGTACACCCGTCCTAACGCCCGGCCCAACCGTCAGCAAAGGAATGCCCAGATAGCGCTGACACACCTCCTGGAATACTGGTACCAGAGGGGGGACAACGCTACACATGATGGCTTCCTTTATGTCACTCTTCGTCACTTGGTGATAGGGCAACAGATTGAACAGTAAGGAAGCGTACTCATCTGCCAAACGATGAACACCGGTGGCCACGGACAGGGAGGTTTTCAGCTTACTGTCCTCAAAGATGCCAAAGGCAACCTTGGAGTTCCCAACGTCTATAGCTAATAACATTTGTTACCCTCCAATTAGCCTTTCTCGCTGCACAGTCTTTCCCTTGATTTCGCTAATGACCAGCGGCAACATGGGCAAGAGGTCGCTCGCCAGCATTCCAGCATCACCCATCTCTTTTTTCACGAGTTCGCCGGCCTGGCTATGAAGGAATACCCCTGAAACAGCAGCATTGAACAGACTGCTCCCCTGGGCTACTAGCCCCGCTATAGCTCCTGCAAGTACATCTCCGTTGCCTGCAGAAGCCAACCCAGGGTTGGCCATAGGGTTGATGCTAGCCTTACCATCCGGGGCAGCTACTACGGTATAGGCTCCCTTAAGCACAACGGTTTTCTGCCACGAGTGAGCCACTTCTCTAGCTATGCTCATCCGCTTGGATTGGATTTCAGCCACCGAGAGGCCGGTGAGCCTTGCCATCTCCCCAGGATGTGGGGTGAGCACCGCATCACTTGGCAATTCTTGCCACCACCGAGGAATCTTCGCCAGAATATTGAGGGCGTCAGCATCGAGAACCAGGGCCGGTAGATCTGCCGATGAGAAAATCACTGATCTGACGAAATCCGCAACGGAAGGGCTTTGCCCCAAACCACACCCCAGAAGCAAGACATCATAGTCGACCAGTGACGACCGAATGGCTTCAATTCCATCAGCCGTCACGATACCCGGCTCTGATTCAGGCAGTGGGACATACGTCACCTCTGTCAATTTAGAGGCCAGGATGGGCTGTAGGCTACGAGCAGTGGCCAAAGTCACCAACCCTGCTCCTACTCGTGCAGCGGCAGCACAAGCGAGATAGACCGCACCAACGTAGTTGATTGAACCACCAACGACGAGAACCTTGCCAAAGGTCCCCTTATTCGCGTCCAACGGGCGCTCTGGAAGGCACAATCTCACCTTCTCAGCAGTAACGATCTCTGTGGAAATGCTCTCGGCCAATTCCGGTGGTATTCCAATATCAGCCACCTTAATCCTGCCAACTTTGGCAGCGCCAGGAAAGGAAAACAGCCCGAGCTTGGGATAAGCAAGGGTGATAGTAACATCAGCAGGAAGAGAAGCCACATCAATTGCACCCGTATCAGCATCGAGCCCTGAGGGAAGGTCCACAGCAACAACACAGAGGGTTCTATTGCTCTCCTTCACCCGCCTTACTCTCAATAACACCTCCTCGAGAGCACCCTTCAGTGGCCTAGTCTTGCCAGTCCCAAATACGGCATCAAGAACCACCTCTGTTGACGGTAGCAGGCTCTCCAGAACAGTCAGACTATCGCTCTGGAGAGCCTGGATGGTGTGAATACCCCTCTCTTGTACGAGTCGATAGTTGATATCTGAATCCTCGCGCGACCTGACAAGGTAAAGGTATACATCGGCTCCCCAATCATGCAGATGTCTAGCACCAACCAAACCATCTCCGCCATTGTTTCCTGGGCCTGCCAAGATCAGTATTCGACGTCCGGCAACTCCGCCCAGCAATCTCTTCACCTCTCTGGCCACAGCCAATCCTGCGTTCTCCATCAACACATTGGAGGTCAAACCTAGGGCAGCAGCCTGCTGCTCAAGTTCACGCATTTGGCTGCTGGTAACAACTTTCAATATGCTTCTCCTCGTCTGCAGCTTTCAAAGCAAGGTGATATATCCCAATGACAGGATCGCCGATATGAAAGTGAGCATCATCATTATATCAAATGGCGCCTTCTAGAGACAACGCGCACAGTGCAGGGAAACTGATATAATATCAAACATGACATATAGGAGGCCAGAGGAAAGACATGGGTGAGATGAAGAGTGCCTTTGAGAAAGCCATGGAGAGAGTAGGCGGCATTGGAGAGCCGTCCAAAGAGGAGATGTTGCAGTGGAAGTACGTCCCTGAAGGGCAGAGATTAGCAGCAGAGTATTTCAAGGACGACATTAACCTGGTGGCTGAACTGAGCAAGTTCAAAGAAGAACAGAAACACTTCGTTGCTAAGGGCATGGAAGAGGTTCTCCTGCGAAACATAACCCTGCCACTGAATGAAACTGCCAAGAAGAACAATAGGAAGGCAATGGAGGCTATCAAGGCTGTCAAGAGAGACAAAGCTAGCCTAGAGAATATTTACACTAAGATCAGACGCATTTTCGACCACCATGCGCAGCAGGGTGAGCAACAGAGAAAACAGGCCTACGAGATGCTGAAACAAGACTTCCAGTTAAGGATACAGCAAGCCATGCAGCAGGGGTTGGCTCCAGGAGCCAAGATCAATATAGAGAGCCAGCCACAATTCCAGGAGGAATGGCGAAGAACCGTGGCTCACCTGGACTCTCAATACAATACGCTACTAGATGAGTATAAGCGGGAGATTCAAGCTGTCCGCTAGGACATGAATCTCCACCGATTTACCCCCCTACAAGAGAGAAAAACTCCGCCCTAGTCGCAGCACTGCGGCGGAATAGACCCCTATTGGCTGACGTGACAATGTTGCTTCCGGGTTTCTTTATGCCCCTCATAGTCATGCACAGGTGTTCCGCCCGAACAATCACCGCAACACCATCAGGCTGCAGAGCTTCGACAATAGCTTCGGCGATCTGCGTGGTCATCCGCTCCTGCAGTTGGGGACGATGCGTCACAATTTCTACAACACGGGCTAGCTTGCTAGCACCTACAACTCGGCCATCGGCATTTGGGATGTAGCCCACGTGGGCCACTCCGTAGAAGGGAAGCAAGTGATGTTCGCACATAGAATAGAAGGGGATATCCTTTACTACCACCATCTCCCTGTGCCCCTCTTCAAAGCCAACAAATAGCTCCTGTTTGGGGTCTTTGTCCATACCATTGAAGATCTCAGCGTACATCTCCGCAATGCGCCGTGGTGTGCCTGTCAAACCCTCACGATTTGGGTCATCTCCAATGGCTTCAATGAGAGCCACTATTGCTTGCTCAATTCTAGCCAGATCAACCATGGTATCCTCCCTGGTGATGTCTCTGGGCCTGTGGGCTATCCCACTCCTGCTTGTGAGAGATCTATCAGCCACTGCATAACGTAATGTCAACAGCAACTCCCAAGATGGTGAGTATCCTGTGGGTGCCATGCCTAGTTAGACTCCCCAACGTCCACTCAATCATATCAGTGGCTCACACAGACCGGACGACGTCGATGATTGGGAATACATCGTATCGGCGTATAATGAATGATGAATTGGAGGTTGTTGCAGAGACAATAGCAGCTTTCGATGTTTCTCCATTGTCAGTCCTCTAGTACCAACCGAGAGCCTTCTCCATCTTACCAAGCTCGGGAGGCAGCTCCAAGAATGGCGGAGTTCCTCTCATAGCAGTATCCGGGTCTTTGAGGCCACTACCAGTCACTATGCAGACCACCTTCTTGTCCGACAAATCGAGGTGACGTGACCACTTGATCAGTCCGGCTAAAGAAGCTGCTGAGGCTGGCTCACCAAAGATGCCTTCTTTTGTGGCCATGACGTGGTAGGCTGACCGAATCTCATCATCACTAACGCAGTCAATGGCGCCTCCGGACTCATCGCGGGCACCCACTGCACCCTGCCAGCTGGCTGGATTGCCAATGCGTATCGCTGTAGCCATTGTCTCAGGGTTAGCAACCCGCTCACCCCTAACAATGGGTGCTGCCCCCTCTGCTTCAAATCCCATCATCTTTGGAAGCCGTCCAGCCTTACCCGCCCGGTGGTACTCCACAAATCCCTTCCAGTAAGCAGTGATATTGCCCGCATTGCCTACAGGAATGAACAGATAGTCGGGAGCCTCACCCAGGACATCCACAATTTCAAAGGCGGCTGTCTTCTGCCCCTCAATACGATAGGGGTTGACCGAATTGACTAAGGTTACAGGACGTTTTTCCACCAACTTGCGCACCATCTCCAGTGCCTGATCAAAGTTACCATTTATAGCAACTATCTTCGCACCATACACTATCGCCTGGGCCAGCTTGCCCAAGGCGATATTCCCCTTAGGAACTACGATAATGGTGTCGAGCCCACATCGCGCCCCGTAGGCTGCTGCCGAGGCACTGGTGTTTCCTGTAGAGGCACAGATGATAGCAGGGCTTTTCGCCTCCAGAGCCTTGGCCACTGCCACCACCATGCCCCGATCCTTAAACGATCCGGTGGGGTTACATCCTTCCAGTTTGAAATATAGCTCCCGGCACCCTATCTCCCTCTCCAAATTCTGCGACCTGACCAAGGGAGTATCCCCTTCGCCTAGAGTGACCTGAGGAGTAGAAGGTGTGACAGGAAGGAACTCACTGTACTTGATCAATACACCAATGCCCATCGCCGTGCCAACATCCTACGATTTCAAAGAAAGGTCTCCACCTCGCGTCCCTTTTCGTCCCTCCTCTTCTTCAGATAGCCCTTTGCGCGGGAGCATTTCTCACAAAGGCGCAAGCGCGGTTTGTCGTCTTCAGTAACATGGGCATATCTCTCAGGATGTCTCATGACTCTGCCACATCCATTGCACTCTATTTCGCCACTGACAATGAGGCCAGCAACCCATGATGTCATTTGATCACCACCTATCTATTCTTCAACTCTGATAAGATTGCATATTTCCTTAACCACAGAGAGCCCCTCCATTTCGCTCACGGACTGCTGCATGAATTGCTCCCGAGCCGGATGGGTCATAATGACTATCTCTGCGGTTTGAGTCACTTCATCAGCCTCTTTCTGGATGACAGAGGCAATGCTAATCGAATGATCACCCAGGACCCTGGCTATCTGGGCAAGAACGCCAGGACGATCAGCAATACCCATCCTAAGATAGTAACGCGTTTCCAGGTCCGAAATGGGCTTTATCGGCATTCGCTGGAGCGGTCTCGGCCGCACACTACCCTTCCCCTCAGAACATATGACCCGTCCTGTGGCAATAACATCTGCAATAATTGCACTGGCCGTGGGTTGGGCACCGGCCCCCCTCCCATAGAAAATCAACGTACCGACCAAGTCACCATCTATCTGGACAGCATTGTAAACACCGTCTACCTTGGCCAACAGGAATTCCGCAGGAATGAATGCAGGATGCACCCGCACCTCAACAGACCCGTCTCCCTGCTTGGCGATGGCCAGAAGCTTTATCTCGTAACCCAGCTCCTTGGCATAGCGGAAGTCCTGTTTGCACAAGCGAGAAATGCCCTGGCAGTAGATATCTTCAGGCCGAACAACAGTATGAAAGGCAACAGTAGCCAGGATAGCTAGTTTGTAGGCAGCGTCCTTCCCCTCGATATCGTTGGCAGCATCCGGCTCGGCATATCCCAACTCCTGAGCCTTCTTCAGAGCAACGTCGAAGCTCACTCCCTCGTTGGACATCCTGGTAAGAATATAGTTGGTTGTCCCGTTAATGATGGCATACATGGTGGTTATCTCATTGGCCAGCAAACCGTGATGGAGAGGGAGTAGCAACGGGATACCTCCACCCACACTGGCCTCATAGAGTATGGACACACCCCTCTCTTGAGCCATCTTCAAAAGCTCTGCTCCGTGCTTGGCTATTACCTCCTTGTTAGCAGTAACCACGTGCTTACCCCTTAGAAGAGCCTCTTTTGTGTACTCCAGAGCCGGGTGCTCACCACCGATGACCTCGATAACAATATCGATCTCCGAGTCAGCCAAGACCTCCTGAGGATCAAGGCTAAGAAGATGAGAATCCACCGACACTGGACGCGGCTTTCCACGATCGCGCACCAAAACCTTCTTCAGTACCAGGGGGCAGCCTATCTCCTCAGCCAGCGTTCTATTCTTCTCCAAAACAGCCCTGGCTACCCCACCACCCACTACTCCTAAGCCCATTAGTCCGATGCCTATGTTCCTCTTCGCCCCCATCTTAGTCCCTGCTCGATTCAGACATTCTCCAGAGCCCAGGATATCTTTCCATACCCAGCCTCGCTCTCAAGGTAGTTTATGACCTCATTGACTTCGGGCTTCTTCTCATTATCAAGCCATTCGTTGAACGCCTTCCCAATCAACACATCCCTGTGATCGTCACTCAGAGGCCTGCCCTCTTTCCCCAGCACCTGTATTACCCAAAAGCTGCCCGACTGCTCGCTGTCCTCGATTGGATCACTGATCCGGCCCAGGTTTTCTTCCTTAGACCCCTCGCCAAAAACATAGTCATCCAACGCGGAACTTTCAAGGCCCATTGACACCCACTCAACATTGTCCGTGGTTGGATAGTAGCTCGAAGCAGAGAAGGCCTCAGCCAATTGCTCAATACCTTCACTCCATCTCTCCCTTACCGCCGTGGCATTGTCTGACCCCACCACAAGTATGGCCTGGATGTGCACATGCGGGAATACCTCATCCACAGGATACTTCGCCTCTCCAAAACGATTCAGTAGCTCCGTACGTATTACCTCTGATTCCACATACTTCCGCTTGAAGTCTCCTTCGGACAGCCCACTCTCAGCAAGGCTCGCAATTACTTCCTTGTACTTCTGCTCAAACTCTTCGTCGGTCATTTCTGAGCCGAAAATCTCCCGTATTTTCCCGTTCACAGCCTCCTCGCTGACAACGATACCAAACTGTTCCTCGGCACCCCGCCTCATCAACTCATTGCTTATCATCGTCACAGCAATCGATTGAGCCGATTCCACATCTGAATAGGGATCCTGCCCCACCCCCCACAGACGAAGCATCTTCACGAAATAGTCCATATCAAGCACTGTATCATTTACTCTGACAATAGGCTGATGCCAAGGCTTGATGCGGGTTGCGTAGTAGCCATAGCCAATTATAGCCAGGGCAGAAACAATAGTTAATGAGATGATTACTAGGACAATGTGTCGCCGCCGCCTCTCCACATCCCACTTGGAACGCCCGCGCTTAGACTCTGTCTTCCGAGCCAACCCACCAACCCCTACCTTCTTGTCCAAGTCCCACTCTCACAGAAAGACAAGAACTCCGCTTCACACATGGCATGGAGTAGCAAGATACGCACAACTAAAGAGGATGCAACTCTCGCAGAGTAGCAGTTCCTATTCTGCGCATGTGAGTCGGTACAAATGGCAGCAAAGCCAAGTGACGAGCCCTCTTGATCGCCAAGGCCATAGCCCGCTGATGCTTAGCACAATTGCCACTTCTTCGTCGCGGTTCTATCTTACATCGGTCTGAGATGTAGCGCCTCAACGAAGCTGGCTCTTTGTAGGTGATATCCTTTCCCTTGTCGGCACAGAAAACGCACGTCCTTCGCCTAGGAACATACTTGGGCTTGCCTGTCCTCCTTGTTGTCTTTGGTGGTGCTCGCTTTGTATATGCCATCTTCCCTCTCAACCTCTAGAACGGTAGGTCGTCCTCCGTTGTCACATCTTCGAGTTTCTCGGGCTTCGATTCCTCTGGGAGCGGCGCAGTGGCCTGTCTATCAAGAAAGAGGACTCGATCTGCCACTATCTCTACACGGCTTCGCTTCTGACCATCCTGGCCTTCCCAGGCACGCGTTCTCAGCCTACCTTCCACATAGACCCGCTTCCCTTTGGTCAAGTACTGATTACAGCTCTCCGCCAACTTGTTCCATGTAATCACGGTAAACCACTCCGTCTCCTGCTTGCGCTCATTTTCGGGAGTGGTGAAAACTCTGCTGGTAGCAATACGAAAACTGGTCACCGGGTTTCCATTGGGAGTATAGCGCATCTCTGGATCAGTCCCCACGTTGCCAATGATCATCACCTTATTCAGATTAGCCATTTCTCCCCTTACCTCTCACAGAGATCCTATCCTACTCTCACCAGCAAGTATCGAAGTATCTGCTCTAAGCCCTGCAAGTTCTTCTCTAGCTCTGGTGCCACATCAGGCTGGAGCTTAAGTGGAGTCAGTACGTAGTTCCCCTCCCGATGCTTCTTTATCGGATATGCCAGCCTTTTCCTGCCCCATCTATTCACCTCACCAACAACACCGCCCTTTTGGGCAATCAAATCGTTCACCCTCTCGATTTCAGCAGGCAGATCTTCCTCAGCAATCTCCGGACTGAAAACCACCGTCAATTCGTAGTCGCCCAACTTCTTGCTCCCTCCGATACCAGTAGGAACTCCTTTTTATCGAACCAAACTATAGCATACAAATGGCTAGCCCACAAGCCTAAGGTGGGGGAAAGCGACGGGAGATTTCCGCAACCTCTCGAGAGACCTCCGATTTCGCCTTTTCGTTACCAAGATCCGTCAACACCTTGCGAATCAGTACGGCAATCTGCTTCATTTCCTGCGGACCGAGTCCCCTCGTAGTGGCAGCCGGTGTACCAAGCCTCAGCCCGCTGGTAGTCTGTGCCGGAAGAGGATCGAAGGGGATACCGTTTCGGTTGGCGCATATGCCTACACTGTCTAGAGTTTCCTCTGCCAATCTCCCTGTTATCCCCATTTCACGCAGGTCGATCAGTACAAGATGACTGTCTGTACCCCCGGTAACAAGGCGAAAACCTAGCCTCTCCAGCTCAGAGGCTAGAACCTTGGCATTTTCCACTAATCTCCGCTGATAACTGACAAAGTCGGGCTGCATCGCTTCATGGAAACAAACTGCCTTTGCAGCGATAACGTGCATTAGAGGGCCCCCCTGCACCCCCGGGAAGACAGCAGCATCCAACGCCCTGGCAAATTCCTGCTTCGCCAGAACAAAACCGCCCCGAGGTCCTCGCAGAGTCTTGTGTGTAGTAGCAGTAACCACCTGTGCCCAAGGCAGCGGCGAAGGGTGCACCCCACCAGCCACCATGCCGGCTATATGCGCAATATCCACCATGAGTTGCGCACCCACACCTTCAGCAATATGATGAAACTTTTCAAAATCGATGATTCTGGGATAGGAACTGGCACCAGCCACTATCACCTTCGGTTTATGCTCTTTGGCCAGCCGTTCTACCTCATCGTAGTCAATCCTCTCCGTTTCCCTATTCACCCCATAATGGACAAACTCATAACATTTACCAGAGAAGCTTACTGGGCTCCCATGGCTGAGATGTCCCCCGTGAGCCAGACTCATACTCATCACCTTGTCCCCATGATTCAGCAGGGCAAGATAGACGGCCGCGTTAGCCTGGGTCCCACTATGCGGCTGGACATTAGCATACTCAGCCTGATAGAGCTGCTTTGCCCTAAGGATGGCTATCTTCTCTACTTCGTCAATTTCCTGACAACCACCATAATAGCGGTGCCCTGGATAACCCTCAGCGTATTTGTTAGTTAGGACAGAGCCTTGTGCCTCTAGCACCGCACGGCTGGTGTAGTTCTCGGCAGCAATGAACACCAATTTGCGTCGCTGTCGTTCCTCTTCCTTTCCAATTGTCGATGCAATTTCTGGATCTTTTTTCAATAGCTCTTTCATACTTCCCTTGCCAAGGCCAAGCCCCAAACCGAACTGGCGCCAGCTTTCTTCAGGGCTATGGCACAAGAATTCAAAGTAGCCCCTGTAGTGCAAACGTCGTCAATGAGGAGGATTCGCCCTCCTTTCAACTTCTCATCTCGGCAATCGAAGGCACCTAGTACATTGCTCTGGCGCTCCTCTGAATCAAAGGTCTTGACCTGAGCACGGCTATTCCGGTGTCTGAACAGCGTGTCTTCCACCACTGGAATCGCGGTAAGCCGGCAAAGCTCCTGAGCCAAGAGTCCAGACTGATTGTAGCCCCGTTCCCGCAACCTACGGGGATGAAGAGGAACAGGAACCAGAACCTCCGCAGGCAGGGGCTTGTTCTCCAGTTGCTGAGTCAGCAACTGAGCCAGAGGAAGAGCCAACGCCTTGAATCCCCCGTACTTGAACCGATGAATAGCCTGACGCAATACTCCCTGAAAAGCAAAGGGCGTACAGATGGCATCGATGTCCAGTTTCAATCTCCGACAGGAAGAACACCATTCCTCCTGGACCAGTGGCCTACCGCAGGTGGGGCAGAGCGGCGGTAAGAGGCGCGGCAAACTCCCACGGCACGGCGCACAAATATAGTTCCCCTCTTTCCCACAACCAACACAGCGCGGTGGAAAAAGAAGATCAAGCAACTTACCCTTGACTTCGTCCAGACGAGCTTGCAGAACTACACTCTGCGTCAACCAAGAGACTTTAACGCACTCGCGAATTGTGCATTGATCCACTAATGACCGGCTCGTTTATGTAAACGTCACCATTCCTTATCTTTAAGTTAAACCCGCAATTGGGGTTGGTGCACACCCATGCCTTATAGTGTATAGGTGCTCCTTGGCTACCGAAATCGGACAGAGGCACCAGATCACCGCTACCGCACTTCTGACATTTGGGCAACATAGTAGACTCCACAGAACCACCTCCCAGTAGAAATCAAGCATAGTATATACCGACTAAGTATGAGTTGCCAATTTTGCAGTTCGTCTGCAATTCGTTTGACACGCAGAAGATTGCCTCGGGCGCTCTAACCAGACACCAAGCGATGGGAGAAGTCCTACTGACCCATATGCGCCGCTACTTTCGCCAATTCCCAAGCGTGCTCATACAGATGTAGCCCACTACTGAGGCAAATCATCTCGCCGTCAGGAACTCCGATCTCAGCCGCCATGTATTCTTTCATGAGCTGTAATGCTGCAAGATTGGATGGAAAACCTCCCCACAGATCCCAGGATCTGAAGTAGACCACAAAGTGGAAACGACCATATCTGATCCTGGTATGTATACCTCTCAGGCATTGAGGATCTCCAAGATAAATGGATTCTCGACTGCCAACTGCCATGTATGCCTGATTAGTGTTGTATCCCCCCGTCTTATACATTTGGATGATTTCGGGAATCTGTGGTTCAAGGTCTTCTCCATAGGTATACTGTTCCCCTTCGGCTTTGCAGGACGTCATAAGGTAGGGTAGATAGGACTCCACGTACTCCATAGTCGTCGGAGGTGGAACATTCGGAGGTACATCTGGCACCAAGGGCCTTATACCTGGCTGTCGGATCTGAATTACAGCAAGGTCAAGTTCCTTTCTGCGCTGCCCTTCGAAACTACCCTGATCTATACGGTATTCGTAGCCTTCTGTAAGGGCGTTGCGCAAACACAGAAACCACGCTTCTGACAAATCCCTAGCTTCAATCAGCGTTATATGCATGGATCTCTCATTCATAACAAACAGCTTACCTCGATTCTTGAGATTTCCAACTACAAAGCAGTATTGTCAGTCTCTTCAGCTCAGAGAGTGCATTTAAATTCAGGCGCCGGTCGATCCGAATCCTGATGGGCCTCTTGCCGTTTGTCCGATGTCAGCCACAATACTGATCTCAGCATCCACAACCGGCAATATCACCAGTTGTGCAATGCGGTCTCCCTCATTCACCTGGTAGGGCTTTGAGCTGAAGTTCTTCAATTCAACCATAACTGTACCACGGTAGTCACAGTCAATCCACCCGGCTCCTGCCTCTATGTTTGCCTTGACTGAAAGCCCAGAACGTGATGCTATCCTGCCAACCGTGCCCTGGGGTAGTTCTATCACGATACCGGTGGATACCAGAGCTCTGCCAATTTCGGCAGAACCTTGAGGCTCGCACTGCGTAGGCGGTATCTCTACACTTTCCGCTGCGTGGAGATCAAAGCCAGCACTACCAGCGGTCATTTTTTGGGGCAGTATAGCAGCAGGATGGACTAGTTTGACTCTAAGCTTGGGCATGGTCATCAATCAGCTCCTATACAACCCATTCTTGATGATATACGTCTCCACGGATTGAGGCACCAGGTGGCTAATGGAAGCTCCCAGCACCACCAGATGGCGAATCTCAGTGGCACTGATATCTACCTGGGGTACTTCGACAAAGGTTACGTGTTTGGAAATCCCTGTAATGGCAGTTTCGAGACGACCCAACGAGGGTAAGGCAAAGCCAGGTCTGCTGAAAGCCACCAATTGGCAAATCTGCATCAGGCGGGAAGGCTCCTTCCACCGCGGCAAATCTGAGAGCGCATCGCTGCCGAGAAGGAACGACAGCTTTGCTTCAGCCCCTAGCTCTCTCTGTAGTATATCAATGGTATCCACGGTGTAGGAAGGACCAGGTCTATCGACTTCTGCGGTCGAGATTTCAAAGTATCTTTCACTAGCCACGGCAAGCCGCACCATATTCAGTCGGTGCTGCGCTGCTGAAATTGGGAGATCAGCCTTGAGCCACGGCTGTCCTGTGGGGACAAAAAAAATCTTGGCAAAACCGAGGGCAGATCTCATCGCCTCCGCTGCTGTAAGATGCCCAAAATGAATGGGGTCGAAGGTTCCTCCAAACACACCTACGTCCATGCCGGCCCTAACTCTGGACTGTAATATACATCGTCTGGATACAGGAACAGAGTATCGTTGCTATCGAGATCAATCCCAGCTGCTTTATACGCCCTCCACACAACTTCTGCACAATGTTGGTTTTCCTCATTGATTTTCAGTGGTATTGTTGCTGTTGCAGTGAAGTCGAACTGCCTGCCGATCTGTGCCATAGCATACTCTATCGCTTTCTGGATAACCTCATTCCGACCAGGCACGTCGTTGAGCCTCCTCACAGATATCTTTGCAGGGAGATCACGAGCAAGGAATGAATGCAATGGAGTGTAGCAGATACCCTCATTGTACGTAGCTTCCACAACCCCCGCATAAGGTTGATTCCCCACAAAGAGGGCCATGTGGTCCCAGCGTCCAATGTGACACCAACCCTCATAGAGATCAACAAAGATGATATCACCCGGCTCAAGCAGTTCTTCTCGCACCAAAGAGTCAGCAGCGGAGGGCGAATAGCTCCTCACTACAACCATTGATACTAGTACCAGCAGAAGCACGCTAGCTATAATCACCCTGGCAACAGTCTGCCTTCTCATTAGTGGCTAATAGGGTATCCTACTGCATCTACGCAAATCGTACGGAATATGCACAATCCCCAATTATAAATCATTGAACCCAAGTATATCTAACAGGGGAGTTATAACTTAAATACTAATGGATAGTAATAAGGCCTATGCATGAAGTGCAGTCGCAATGTGGTTCACGTTGCCCCGCACTGTGGTATCTGTGTTCACTGTAGTGGCTATTTTGTGGTAGCTACGAAGAATGGTGGAGTGATCTCGCCCACCCAACAATCTTCCGATATCCTGCAGGGGGCAGTTGGTCTTCTCTCGGACAAGGTAAATAGCAATCTGGCGTGCTAAGGCCAATCTATGGTCTCTCTTGCGGCCCTTCAGTGTTTCCAGACTCACCTGAAAGTGGTCGGCGACCGCCTTCAGTATTGATGCTGGTGTAATGGCAGATGGTCCTGCGTTGGCTGGAGGTATGTCTTGCAGAGCTTGCTGTGCTAGCTGCAATGTGGGGCGCTCGCGCAGCAAGTTTGCATGAGCTACAACAGCATTCAGGGCGCCTTCTAGCTCTCGCACATTGGCATTCTCGCGGCAACGTTGGGCAATGAACTGGAATATAGCTTCGTCGATGACAAACTGCTTCTCTTCAGACCTTGCTTGAAGAATAGCTAATCGCGTCTGCAAATCAGGAGATTGGACCTGCGTAACAAGCCCGCATGAGAAGCGGGAGCAGAGGCTGGAGTCTACGGTAGTCATAGCTTTCGGGGGACGATCGCTGGTGATCACCAACTGGCGGTTAGTATTATGGAGGGCATTGAAGGTGTGAAAGAGGGTCTCTTGCGTTTGCGGTTTACCAATCATGAATTGGATGTCCTCCATAATGAAAACATCGGCATTCCTGAATCTACCGCGGAACTCCTCTGTTTTCTTCTCCCTGATGGAAGTTATGAACTCGTTGGTGAATTGCTCGCTGCTGACGTAAACCACCTGGAACCCGTTTTCAGAAGCTTCATTTCCTATGGCCTGTGCAAGATGGGTTTTCCCCAGGCCAGACCCGCCGTGGATGAAAAGCGGATTGTAGTGCTGGCCCGGTTCCTCCGCTGCTCCTAAGGAAGCAGCATAGGCCAAGCGATTGGATCCACCAACGACGAAGTTCCCGAAGGTGTATCTCGGGTTGGTTGTTGATGGTGGCAGTCTTTGCTGTGGCGCCTCTGGGCCTTGGTGAACAGGTACCTGACTAGGGCAAACCCGGAATTGAACTCCTAGCTCTTGCCCTGTAATCCCCATCAGCACCTTTGTGATCAAAGAGTGCAGACGTTTCTCCAGCCATTCCTTGGCAAAGGTGCTGGGTGTTCCAACAACAAATCGAGTCCCTTGGTGGCTAATACCTACGGTATCCTTGAGCCACGTTTCGAAGTTCGATTTGCTGACCTGAACCTGAAGGGCGCCTTTGCAGGCTTCCCAAGTCTCCTTAGCTGTTCTCATACCCCCCTTTGAGAGCTAGAAGGCCTTGCTATATAGCGCAAGATATTCAAAAATCAAAACGAAAAGTGCGCGAAATTATAGGTCCGGATATTCCCCCAGAGATTTTTGAGGCTAGGTAGTCCTAAGTATAACTCTGCCCCTTCTCGGGCTGGTCAAGGGTTTATCTTCATGTTGAATTGTCTTCTCAGAATTTGATCTGGTCTTATCCATAATTAAATAGCTCTTCAGCTCAAGACTCAAGACAGTAACACCGAAAGTTTACAACCCGCGTCCATGTCCCAGTCAAGAGTTTTGCGTTATGTTTTCTTGTAAGGAATGGTTTAGGCAGTGCATGTCTTGGGACTATTATGCAAAAAGACTGCGCGAGAGCCTCTGAAATGTTAGGGGTGTTAGCGAAAAGGCGAAATTGTGGTAATATACGACATGATTTTGAGGAGAGTTGGCTTTGAAATCTGGCGCGCCTAGAGGGATTCGAACCCTCGACCCTCGGTTCCGAAGACCGATGCTCTGATCCGCTGAGCTATAGGCGCTGGGGTGGACGGAGGGATTCGAACCCTCGATCTCCAGGGCCACAACCTGGCGCCTTAAGCCTCTGGGCTACGCCCACCACAAGCCAGATTCTAGCACTTGGATGAACGGGATATCAAGATGAAGGAGTTTTCACGGGAGCGAGTGGGTGCTGTTGTCGTTGCTGCCGGCAGCAGCCAGCGAATGGGGGGTGTGGATAAGATCTTTGCCATCGTAGCTGGCAAGCCTGTCCTAGCGCACGTGCTCAGCGTGTTTGAGAGATGTAGTCTGGTGGATCAGGTGGTTGTGGTCTTGAATGCTGCAGGGCTGGAGCAGGGGCGGGAGATGGTGGAGAGCGATGGGTTTTCGAAAGTGGTGGCATTGTGTCGTGGCGGGGAACGGCGTCAGGATTCGGTAGCCGAGGGGCTCAAGAGGCTGGAAGGTTGCTACTGGGTGATAGTTCATGACGGGGCTCGCCCCTGTGTGACCTCTGATCTGGTCGAACGTGGATTGACTGAGGTCCGTCAAACAGGGGCGGCAATTGCTGCAGTGCCAGTCAAGGAAACCGTGAAGGTGATTGATACTGAGCAAATAGTCCAAGGTACGCCTCACCGTGGAAACCTCTGGGTGGCGCAGACTCCGCAGATATTTCGCTTTGATATAATAGTGAAGGCTTATCGGCAAACGAGTGAAGAGGTGACCGATGATGCTGCTGCGGTGGAGGCATTGGGGCATAAGGTCAAGGTCTACATGGGCTTGTACGAAAATATCAAGGTGACAACCCAAGAGGACTTGACTCTGGCAGAGATTATCATGAGGGGGAGGGATGAGGGTAGGCATTGGCTATGACGTTCACCCTTTAACGCAAGGGAGAAGGCTGGTATTAGGAGGAGTAGAGATACCCTTTGATAAGGGACTTGATGGCCATAGCGACGCTGATGTTGTGGTGCATTCTATTATTGATGCTTTGCTTGGTGCGGCTGGATTGGGGGATATCGGAACCCATTTCCCTTCCTCTGAGCCAAACTACAAGGGTATCTCTAGCATTGTCCTTCTTCGCCGGGTGGCAACCATGCTCAAAGAGGAAGGCTGGCAGATATACAATGTTGATGCCACTGTTGTGGCTGAACAGCCGCGCCTGGCACCGTTTATTCCTCGGATGCGGGAGCTGATCAGCCAGACCTTGGAAGTCAGCATAGACCGGGTGGGAGTAAAAAGCACCACCTCCAAGGGACTCGGCTTTGTGGGAGAGGGGCAAGCAATAGCTGTCCATGCGGTCGCCTTGGTGGACGAAGCTGCTGATCAGGCTGAAGCTTGAAGATGCTGAAAACCAGATTGCTGTTGAAGTAAAGGAGTAAGTGTGAGGATATACAACACCCTTTCAGGACGGGAAGAAGATTTTCTGCCTCAAAGTGAAGTGGTGAGAATGTACGTCTGCGGGGTTACCCCCTATGCAGAGTGTCACCTCGGTCATGCCATGAGCTACATAGTCTTCGATGTAGTCAGGCGCTATCTGGAGTTTAGAGGCTACAAGGTGAAGCATGTGCAGAACTTCACCGATATTGATGACAAGATCATCAATCGAGCACAGCAGCTAAGCATACCGCCTGGCGAGGTAGCCGAAAGATTTATTGCCCAGTACTTTGCTGACATGGATACCCTGAACATCAAGAGAGCTCATGTGTATCCCAGGGCTACGGAGGAGATACCCAAGATCACTGAGGTGATACAGGGCTTGATTGATAAGGGATATGCCTATGAAGCAAGGGGCGATGTCTATTTCAGGGTGAGCAGCGATCTGGACTACGGAAAGCTCAGCCACCAGAGCTTGGATTCTTTGCAGGCGGGAGCGCGGGTAGAAGTAGGAATTGAAAAGGAACACCCCCTGGATTTTGCCCTATGGAAGGCAACAAAGCCCGGCGAACCGTGGTGGGAGAGTCCCTGGGGTAGGGGCAGGCCCGGCTGGCATATTGAATGCAGCGCCATGTCCCTGAGGCATCTCGGGGAGACAGTCGATATCCATGGTGGGGGGCAGGACTTGATCTTCCCCCACCATGAGAATGAGATAGCCCAGTCCGAAAGCTTCACTGAAATCACCCCCTTTGTCAGGTATTGGATGCATAATGGGCTGGTCCAACTTGAAGGGGAGAAGATGAGCAAGTCCCTCGGAGTCTTGGTTACCATAAAACAGACTCTGGAGCGCTTCAGTCCTGATACGATAAGGCTGTTTGTTTTGAGTTCACATTACCGTAGCCCGATAAGTTTCAGTGAAGAGGGTTTGAAGGCTGCCGAGAAAGGCATGGAGAGGCTTCGTCAGTCAGGTTTTGCCGACGGTCAGCATGCGACGGCGGAAGAGACTGGAACAATCGACACCGGAGTGTTTCGCCAGAAATTTATCGATGCCATGGATGAAGATTTCAATTCGGCCCAGGCCTTGGCGGTCCTGTTCGATTTGGCCAGGGAGATCAACCGCGCAGTTAGTCAGGGTGTTGGTGTGCAAAAGGCGCAACAGATGTTGCGAGAATTGGGCCATGTTTTGGGGTTTACTTTTGAAGAAAGGGAAATCAGGTTGGTCGCAGATCCCTTTATCGAACTACTTATCTCGATTCGTGCTGATCTAAGAAAAGAGAAGCAGTGGCAACTGGCTGACGAGATTCGCTTTCGGTTGAATGAATTGGGGGTAGTTCTTGAGGATGTGCCTCAGGGAACTACTTGGAAATACGAAAGACCGGACGGGTGAGTGGTAGCTGGGAGGGGCCGGTTTCGTTCTCCTCATTTACACCTGGATTATCCTACAGTGTCAAAAGCAGTTTGACATAGTTCCCATGGGATGTTACAATTTTGTAAAATAATTCAATGATGGAGGCTTGCCTCCATAGAGACTGGGCAAGCTGAAAAAGAGACAAACCGAAGAAGGAGGACAAGGTGCATAATTGGGAGACCGGTGATCTGTATCTGACTACTTGGGTTCGGCTGCGCCAGTCAGCTGAAGCTGCAATCAGAGCTGTAGAGATAGAGCTCGGCAAGCGGCAAACCACACTCGCTCAGACGGATGTTCTGCTTATCCTAAGCATGAGCAAAACTCCTCTGAGCCCTGGAGAGATATCGTCTTACGTATTTCGGGAGAAGCACAGTGTTTCTGCGCTGCTATCTCGAATGCAGAGAGCTGGTTATGTGAAGAAGGTCAGAAGCCGGAAGGATCAGAGGGTGGTAAAAATCCAGATACAGCCCAAAGGAAAAGAGCTTCTTGAGCAGGCAATACCGGTCATTATCGGACACGCCCGGGATATGCTGGCCGCGCGCTTCTCAGAGAAAGAGATCAAACAATTTGACAGACATCTGAAGAGTCTACGAGACCTTGCCCTTCGAGAACTGGGAACGGAAGCCAGACCTCTTCCATCTACGATTGAGTGGGGGCCTGATCTGGTGAGCCATTGGCGGGGCTTGGTCAAGGGTTAGCATCGCTCGAGGCTGGCCTAGGCTAGGCGTCAGTCTCCAAGTAGGAGAGCAGTAGGGAGCGGTCTGACAGGGGAATCACTTGCCCTCGGTTCTGGAACACCGAGGGCAAGTTGGTTGTATATATGTCCTCCGTAGTGAACCTCAAGACTACGTCTCTCATGTCTGTAGAGTTCTGATTTGCCTCACGGGGGATGTAGTCTGTTTCCCCAAGGATTCATTACCAGGTATCGTGAAGCGGCTTGTCGTTGGGTCCATCGGTCAGGGGCGGCGGAGACTATGAGCGTTTGGTTCCAGTATGGATAGCGACTACGCCTAGTGTCAGAGTGTGGAAGTGAACATCCTTGAGGTCGATGTTCTGCATGATGCGCTGCAGTTGAACCGGCTCGTAGAATTCCATAATGGAACGGGGAAGATAGAGATAAGCCTCTTTGTCTCCTGATATGAGCCACCCCATAAAGGGCAGGATGATAAAGAGATAAAGCCTGTAAATCTTCTGGAGGACACGATGACGGGGTCGGGAGAACTCCAGGCAAACCACCTTGCCTCCCATCTTAACTACCCTGGTTGTTTCGAGGAGCATCCTCTCAACATCAGGAACATTTCTTAGAGCAAAGCCTATGGTGGCACAATCAAAGGTGTTGTCCGGGAAAGGAGCTTTCTCTGAGGTTGCCAGCACAAGCTCCACATCGCTCGCCTTGGTCTTGGCTTCATAGAGCATCTTCTTGCAGAAGTCTATCCCCACAACTTTGCCCTTTCTACCAATCCTCCGGTGCAGTTCCTGAGCCAGCTTGCCCGTGCCTGTTGCTACATCCAGCACCATCTCGTCACCTCTAAGCCCGAGGCTGGAAACGGTGAATGTGCGCCAGTACTTGTCTCTGTGGAAGCTGAGCAACGTATTAAGCAGGTCATATCTACTGGCTATGGCTGAAAACATCCTGTGGACGTACGTTGCCTTATCTTTCATTGTTTCTCAGTTGACCCCGTATGCTTTTTGCACATGATATGCACATTCTGTGCACACTATGCACCGTCTCTTGACACAGAGATCGCACGGTTGGAGCCACTCGGCACTTTATGTCACGGATACCTATAATCCTCTTCTTATCCTCACCTCATCACCAATCCTAGCGCCGAGGAAACGGGCGGCGCTGCCGTTTTTCAGGGCTATTTCCAGATATCCGCTGCTGCCGACAAGGGCCAGCAAGCCATTCGCTTCATCGTACGTTTGGCTCAGGGATTCGATTTGCCGCCCTGCAACTTCAAGGTAGAACTTCTCTGGGGATATGTCTTCCCTTTGCACGTCTGTGATGATGTTGCCAAAACGGTCAATATGAAGGACATGTCCTATCAGGTCTCCACTTTCGAGGGCTTCTGGCTGAGGGATGGGGAAGAGATTAATGGAGTCTGTGGCCCTGCCGAATTCCTCGAAAGGGACGCCTGTGGAGATATAGGCGGCTATCGGAGCGAATATGTCGCGACCGTGGAAAGTCGAGCTCACCGGATGGCGCCAGAATCCTGGATTGGTGATCTCGAATGCCTCCAACCCAGCAGGCAATTCTTCAAGTGCTGTGCTACCACGGCATCCTTTCAGTGAAGCATGATGGGCAACATAACTAAGTACCCCATTGTCTGGGGCGACGAAGACAGCCCTCTTGGTCTTGAGGATGATGGATCTGCGCTGACTGCCTACCCCCGGATCTACAACCACGATATGTATTGTGCCGTCGGGGAAGTAGGGATACGCAGTGCTCAGCACAAAGGCTCCCTGGGCAACATCCTGGGGGTCAATGGAGTGTGAGATATCAACTATGATGGCTCGGGGATTAATGCCTATGATAACGCCTTTCATGGCTGCTACATAGGCGTCCTCAATGCCAAAATCGGTGGTCAGGGTTATGATCGTTTCCACGTCTACCTGGGACTGAGGAGGATTAGCCAAACCTGAGGCTGAGTATGGAAAGGGCCACAAACAGCACCACGAGAGCGATGGTGAACTGAAACAGGGCTTTCTCGACGCCTCTTCTGGTGCGAAAGGTACTATCGGGTTGTCCGAAAATGCCTCCCAGACCCCCACCTCTTACCTGAAGCAAGATCACAGCAATCAATACCACAGCGACTATTATTTGAGCAACGTTAAAGTATGTTTGCACTAGCTCGTCTCAAGCTCCCTTCTCAGTATCTCACTCACCACCTTAGGATTCGTTCGCCCCTTGGTCGCCTTCAAAACTTGTCCTACAAGGAAGGTCAGGGCTTGTTGTCTGCCCGCCTTGAAGTCTACCACTGCCTGGGTGTTCGCTGCAATGACCCTCTTGACTGCCTCCTCGATTGCCGAGATATCCCTGATTTGACTCAGCCCAAGTTGGGCGGCTATTTCCCTGGGGGGCTTGCCGGTGTGAAACATCTCCTCGAAAACCTGTTTTGTAGCTGGTCCGGTGAG
>JBGOWL010000156.1:0-4702 GCA_041478585.1 Dehalococcoidia bacterium
AGCCCCAGATTGCATCGCATCTTGACACATTGTGACACTATCATCCAAGATACAGACATCCGACAGAAGCAAAGGAGGGACAACATGGCGGATAGTGTGTACAAGGTAATCACCCTCATCGGGACCAGCCCTGATTCCTGGGAGAAGGCGGCTGCCAGCGCTGTGGAGACGGCTGCGAAGTCGCTGCGCGACCTCCGCATTGCCGAGGTTGTGGAGATGGATATGCAACTCGAGAGTGGAAAGGTCCGTGCCTATCGGACAAAGGTCAAGGTCTCCTTCAAGTACGAGAAGGAGGACTAGACTCTATAGACCTTACACAGCAAGGCGCGATTGCACCAGCCGCCGGATAGCTCATCACACCATTCAGGTTCATCCAGCGTGAGCACATTGGCGTTTGATTCGAAGACGCCGCTGAAGTCGGGCTCATACGATGGCTTCTCGGGAAACCACCAGCTCGCCTGGCAGTTGACCACGTTCGGCAGCATGCCAGCGTTGTAACGTGCCCTCTGCTTGATCCTACCACGGCGGGTCTCGATATAGGCCCAGTCTCCCTCGGCTATCCCCAGTTGGCCAGCGGTGTCAGGGTGAATATCCATCAGAGGGTCCGGATGTCTTTCCCGGGAGCCGATGTCTCTCTGCATGAATTCCGAATGGAACATGGGCATGAAATTGCCGCCGGTGTTCAGGATAAGCGGATACTCATTGGCCACTTCCGGCAATCGAAGAGGACTTTCCGGCGGCTCCTCGTAGTAGGGCAGGGGATCGTAGCCCAGCTTTTCCAGAATGCTGGAGCAAAGCTCAACCTTGCCCGATGGTGTGGGAAAACCAGTATTCTTCCACGGCTGTAGCTCAGAGGTATCGGGAAACACAGCGGACCGGTTCACCACATCTCTGAAGGTCAGGCCCGTGGACTTGAGCCTGTAGTTGCTCACCTCTTCTGTAGTCTTCCAGGGCCAGTACTCCTCCTGTCCTACAGCAAGAGCCAGCCCGCGAAAGAACCCGTAGATGTCCCGCCGCTCACCAAGTGGTGATATGGCCTTCTCGCCACCGAGCAGCAGGCTGCCGAAGTCCATCATGTTGGTGCACAGATCTCTCTCCATCCAACTGGCCGCCGGCAGAACGTAATCCGCCAACTGGGCAGATGGCGTCATGAAGAGCTCCTGCACCACATGAAGCTCCAAGTTGTCGCTCTTCAGCGCCTCAAAGACAAGCCTGGTGTTGCCTGCCCAGGCCAGCGGATTCGACCCCCAGGCAATCAGCGCTTTTACGGGATAGGGTTTGCCGCTCAGGATAGAGCGCCAGAGAAGGGTGGTATGCGCCTGTATTTGAACAGTAACCGGGGCTGGAACACCATAGACCCGTTCAAGGTGCGGGGCCATGAGACTCCAACCATTCAACGAAACAAGGCGGCAGACATCGAATCCCATCTGCTTTCTCCGCTGCTCCATTGATAGGAGGTGCATCATGGACATTTCCGCTTCGGTAACGAAATTGCCGCCGTTGACAGGCTCCCCAGGACGAGTGATCAGGTGACCGCCAAAGACACCGAGGTTGCCGGTTATGGCACGCATGATGATCTTGCACTGCTCCGTGCGGGTGCCATTCAGTCCCAGTTGATCAATGGCTACACCATAGGGCATGCAGGCAGGCCCATTAGTGGCATACATCCTGGCTGCCTCCACAATCTTCTCCGCCGGAACGCCAGTGATGTCAGCCACCCGCTGCGGAGAGTATTCCTGCACACGAGCCTTCAGTTTGTCAAAACCGACTGTCCATTGAGCCACAAATTCCTTATCGTACAGTTCCTCATTGATAATGACATTCAGCCAGGCTAAAGCCAGGGCAGTGTCGGTGCCCGGCCGCAGGCGCAGCCAGATGTCAGCGATGTCGGCAGTTTTCGTCTGCCGGGGATCGACCACGATCACCTTAACATCACCCTTTCGTTTCTTCTTCAGAATGCCGGCCCAGTTTCGCAGGCTCGATTCCGAAGGATCAGATCCCCAGTAGACCACGCACTTCGCATTGGACATCTCTATGGCATAGGTAGTGACATCTCCCATGACGGCCATGTTGATAGCCATATCATTGATGCCACAGATGATTCCAGGTGCGAAGATGTTGTGCGGATTGCCAAACAAGCTGAGAAAGCGGCCACGCGGCCAGTAGTCGTTGCCCCTATAGGTGCCCTCGAAGACCCCCACGGTTTCTGGACCATATCTCTTCTTCAAATCGAGCAGCCTGTCACCGATCTCTCCCAGCGCTTCATCCCAACTCACTCTCTGCCACTTCCCTTCACCACGCCGGCCAACCCTCTTCAGAGGATACATAAGCTGGTCAGGATGATCGAGCCATTTCGGAGCAATACGCACTCTCTCACAGGCAAAGCCGTGGCTCAACGGGTGATCGGGGTTGCCCCTGATGCTCAGGATCCTGCCATCCTCAACAGTGACCAGAACACCGCACATATTGCTGCAGAACTGGCAGCATGTTTTCTTCACTTCCTGATTATCCAAGATGAACCCTCCGCTTCACTGCTCATCTTGATATTATAGACTCCGCTGTTGTGTATGTCTTGATGCAACCCAACCAGGTTGAAATTGATGAATGGAATGCCCTATGATAGACGGGAACGGCACAGGGCAGCGACCAAAAGAAGACACGCAACCTGTGGATTCAGGCTGCCACAAGAAACGGAGGATAGATATGGCAACAAAGTCCATCGCACAGCTTTTCGACCTCAGTGGCAAGGGTGCTATAGTCACCGGCGCCGGAATGGGAATCGGGAGGGCCATTGCCTACAGGCTGAGCGAGGCAGGGGCCAGCGTGATGATTGCAGATATCGATGTTGATGCCGCCAACAAGACAGTGGATAAGATCAAGGCCAGAGGTGGCAAAGCTCATGCTATTCTTGCCAATACCCGCAACATAGCTGATGCCGAGAAGGTGGCAGAAGCCGCCGTAGAGACCTTTGGCAGCCTCGATATCCTGGTGAACAACGCCGGCATCTATCCTCTCTCGCTTGCCATAGACACCACTGAAGAACTGTGGGACAGAACACTGGACATCAATCTCAAAGGCCTGTTCTTCTTCTGCCAGGCTGCGGCCAGGGAGATGATAAAGGCAGATCGCGGGGGCAAGATCATCAATATCGCATCTATAGATGCCGTGCACCCCATGGGCGAGGTATCACACTACAACGCCTCCAAAGGCGGTGTGCTGTCCCTCACCAAGGCACTGGCTCTGGAGTGGGGACCTCACAAGATACACGTCAACGCAGTGGCACCAGGCAGTGTGTGGACTCCCGGTACAGAAAAGACCAGGGTAGCACGAGAGGCCAAGGGGCAGGGCGTCGAGGACCTGCTCAACAAGTTCATGGGCCGCATGCCTCTGGGCCGGCCGGGGGAACCCGACGATATCGCCAAGGTAGTCCTATTCTTTGCCAGCGCAGCGTCAGACTACGTCACAGGCGCCATGCTGTTGGTGGACGGAGGATACTTGCTCACCTAGCTTGCCTGGTACCGGGACTGCAGGACCTGCAGGTGGATATCACTAGGCAACATCCGTCATCACAGGTGAGCGTGATGATCATGGTGTCAACGAGGCTCCCGGGCCCTCAGCCTTTGAAGGCAGATCACCAAAATCCCCGTCGAAGTCCTTCAGCAAGAGGTGTGCGTCCAGAACGTCGTCGAAGCTAATCTGATCAACAAACCTGCTTCTCTCAGACTCGTTCAGATCGTCGCATAACCCAGCCTCATGGGGTCCTTCTACCAGCGCTGCCACCACCTCGCGACTCCTGCAAGCAGAACAGCTCACTCCGAAATACCACAGACTCTCTCTGTGCCCCAGCACAGCAACTTCTTCCACATTGAACGGTTCGCCGCAGCTCTTACATCGAAGCCCTGAGACTATTGCCTTCATAATCTCTTGATCCATTGTCCCTCCAACGCGTAGACCACCTCATTATCGCTCTGCAGCTCGCCGAGGGATGTGACTTATATCGCTCATTCCTACGATTCCGCACATCCTGTGTCCAGCCGCCCGATCATATCGATGACCATCTGGAGAGAGATGCCCAGGGACTGGGGACGGATGTGCTCCAATGTGTCACGGCGCGTGTGATAGTTGGACACCAGCCGCGACGTATCCTGACAATGAAGGCAGACAGCAGGAATTTCCTTAAGTGAGAAGGCAGAGGCATCGGTCCCTCCCAGAGGAATCCAACGCTTTCTTATAGGCCAGCCATGACTGGCTGCCACCTCCTGAGCCAATTTGACCAGACTGGGGTCGTGCTTCGCTCCGGTGCAGAGCTCGCGGTCGGTCACCGTGAGAAACCGTTCATCGTAGACGCCGTCCAGGAACAATGCATAGGTCGGCTTCTGCTTCATCTCAGCCACATGTTTCTGAGCATACCGCTTGGCACCGCGCAGCCCCGCCTCTTCTGCAGATGTGGCCAACAGTACCACCTCGGTTGTCTGCGGGAAGAAGTCTCCACCACGTCTGGCATCATCCAAGTACCTGGCCAAGCCAGCAGTGACGGCAACCCCGGCCATATCATCCATGGCACCGGGCACAGGCTTGCCAGTATTGAAGAACAGAAAGAGTCCAACAATAGGAGCAAGCCCGGCGGCTGCTATCCCGACGGCCATGTAGGCCATGGACTCTGTCGAACCACCAAGATAGCCGATCGTCCTGGCGATGCTGC
>JBGOWL010000030.1:0-10509 GCA_041478585.1 Dehalococcoidia bacterium
TGATGCCGGTGACGGATGGCTTTGGCTTTGTAGAACAGTTCAGCAAAGAGCGGTCGCTCTCCAACACCCCGGTGCTGGCTCTCACCACCTTCTCCACGTCGCTCGGCGAGCCGTTTGGCTTCAATGTCGCCGAATTCATCAGAAAGCCCGTTGGCCCCAGAGACCTTCTTGAGAGAATCGAGAAGCACCTCAAGCGGGCTGAGGAGAAGGCAATGGCGGGTGTGGCCAAGGGCGGCGCGAAAAAGCAAAAGGCCCAGGACATGACCCCGAAGAAGCCCGCGAAGAAGGCGACCAAGGCCGCAACGAAGAAAACCAGGAAGTAGCCTGCCCGACTGCTTCATCCGGTCAGAGTGAACTGGGGCGTGCTGCGCCAGTAGTGCTTTTTGCCTCTTTGTGTTCTTTAATGCAGGCTTGGATACTGAGAGCTTCTTGGGGCTTGAGATTCTCCACTTCTGAGAAAGACGTTCAGCCTGTTCTCCTGTCAAAGACGAGGCATTTCTTGCAGCCTTTGGTGATATGCTGGAACAGTTCTCGATGGCGTCATTTGTACCGCGGCTCACGTTCGCCGGGCAAATTCCGAGGGGGCAGAGAGGAGTCGAATGAAGGAACTGAAGGACTATAGCGGGCCGTTCATCCCCAACGTCAAATACGAGGACTTCTCCAAAGAGGTCCTGACGAAGTTGCTGAAGGCGTATTGCCGGGAGATGCTGGTAATCGACGCTTACTGGCAGGGCCAGGTCCGCAAGCGGCTGGGAGACGAAGTGGTCAGAGAGTGCCTGCACGCTAACTGGACCAGGATCGCCAAGCATGAAATGGGATGGGCCATGGAGGCGGCCAACATTGAGGGGAACGATGTGGAGACGTACTGCAAAGTATGCCAGTTGATCGGTTCATTTGCCCAGGATTACTACAACTATGAGTTCGACCTGAAGAGCAGGAACCACGCCATTATGACTGTCCATGAATGCCCTGCGTTCACTGCGATGGAGAAGAGCGATCCGGAATGGCTGGATTGGACGTGCAAAGTGCTGGAACTTGAGGTCATCAAAGCCTATGTGGCGGTGATCAACCCGGCCATCAAGGTGAAATGCCTCAGGGCAGGCCAGCGAAGCAGCCCGAGCGAGCCTGCCTGCCAATGGGAGTTCAAGCTGGAGCAATAGGGGCCAGCAGGTGTGTCAGATTGCCTGGCACACCAGTTCTGATGGCAAGGGGACACATGAAGAGCTACCGAAAAGAACTCTGGTTGAATGTCCCTGAACGCAGGGCTTTCATCAATATCACCCAGAAGGTTGAAGACTGTCTACGCGAAAGTGGTATCAGGGAAGGAATGGTTCTGGTCAACTCCATGCACATAACTGCTTCAGTCTTTATCAACGACGATGAACGCGGTCTCCATCAGGACTACGATGACTGGTTAGAGCAGTTAGCACCTCACTCGCCGATCAGCCGATATCGGCACAATCTCACCGGGGAGGACAACGGTGATGCTCATCTGAAGAGGCAGATTATGGGGCGCGAGGTAGTCGTTGCGGTCAGCGACGGGCGGTTAGACTTCGGTCCCTGGGAACAGATTTTCTACGGTGAGTTCGACGGCCGTCGCAGGAAGCGCGTGTTGGTTAAGATCATTGGCGAGTAACTTTCCTGGCGGTCAGATAGATGCCAAGAAGGATAACAGCGCCTCCGATTAATGTGAACAGCGATGGTTCCTGATGTATCCACGGAATGGCATATGCCAACAGGGAAGACATGATGGGTTCCCCCAGAAGAAAGACCGATGCCACCGCCGCCCGGATGTATCCCAGTGACCAATTGTAGAGAGTATGCCCCAGGAGCCCGGACACCACTGCCATGAAGAGGATGATGAGATAGTCTTCCAGGCTGAGACCAGACAGTGGGGCATCGAAGATTAGACAGATGGGTATGAGCGCCAGCGTGGCTACAGCATAGACCACCAGAGCGTAAGGGAAAACGGAGACGGTCTTCCTGGCTATCCGCCCTCCCAGAATGTACAGGCCGGCGGCTAACCCTCCCAGCATGGCCAGGATATTCCCTTCCAGGGTATCCAGCGCAAAAGCGGAAGAACCGTAGTTACCCGTGACCAGCACCACTACTCCAACAACTGCAATGGCAATTCCAATCGCATTCATGCGGCCCAGCCTTTCTCTCAGCAAGTAGTGAGAGATGGGAGCCACAAATACGGGATGGGCCGTCACCAGTACCACTGAGCTGGCCACGGAGGTTTTGCTCAGCGATGTAATCCACAGCGCAAAGTGAGCCGCCAGAGCCAGCCCGATCAGTACCATGATCAACAGGGTGAAACGCGGGATCGCCAATAGCTCCCCTCTGGGCTCTTTTCTGAGGAAAACGAATGGTGCCACGATAGCTGTTGTGAAGAGAATTCTGTAGAAAGCTATGCTGAGCGGTGCTGCTTCGCATGAGAGGATGAATATGGAAGCAAAGGAAACCGCGATGATGGAAACGGAGATGGCGACGTATGGTCTATTCATGACTCCAGACCCTTCATCTTCCTATCCTCAAAGGGTTGAAGTCAATGGGGGACTGTCGAAGTAGATTTGCCTTGCTACAGCCCAAGCGATATAGGCTGACCATCTGTTCTTATCATCTTGATCTTGGTGCTCACAGAATTGCTACCGCAAGTTCGGACAAGGGATGCTCTGCTTCTGCAGGTTACATAGCAGAATGCTGTTTGCTGTGGGGTGATCATGACGGTAGAATATTCCTAGTGCAGACTGTGGTCACCAAGCGAGATTGCAGGGCAGAAGCCCATCTGTAGTCATCGAATTCCTGGTTCGGTTACTTATCATGTTGAGAGCGGTGCTTTTTGATCTGGACAACACGCTGATTCACTACAGCGAACGCAAGTTCTTTGAGAGCTACGTCCCCGGGATCATGCGCCTTTTTGCCGATATCATGCCTGGCGATATATTGATAGAGAGGCTTCTCAGATCTACTAACTCGCTGCTGCACAACAATGGCGAGATGTCCAACGCGGAGCGTTTCATGAATGATTTCTGCGCAGGCTATGAGGGGCTGAGGGATGAAATCTGGGCCCGCTTCATGAGGTTCTACGACACGGAATACGATCAACTCCGGTCAGTGGTTTCGGTACCTCCCGGAGTGCGCCAGATAATCCTGCGGTTGAGGGAGAAGAGCGTCAAGCTGGTGATTGCGTCCAACCCGGTCTGGCCTTTGAGTGCTCAGACTGCACGACTGTCGTGGGCAGGCATCGGAGACCTGCATTTCGATCTGGTAACACATATCGAGAACACCAGCTATTGCAAGCCCCAACTCGAATACTATAAGGAGATTTGTCAGACAATCGATGAAACCCCGGAGGCATGTTTGATGGTCGGCGATGATCCTGTGAACGACATGATTGTAGCTCACATCGGTATGAAGACCTACCTGGTGACCGATGGAGACGCGGCTGCAACCGAGCTGAGCCGGAGTGGATATCTCAAAGCCCCGGCTGAGATTCCACAACCGGATTTCCAGGGGCCACTGTCAGCCGTGGTTGACCTGGTTGAAGAGTTGCTGAGGGGTGACCAGGGCAAGCCTATATGGGCAAACCGGCCTTGATTCCAACATCCAGAGTCTTGAAACTGATCTGCCGCTGGTCTGGCTGAATGGCTGCGGAGAGATGAAGCCACCGGGCGAGAAGGAGATTGCCGTATGAACCAGAAGGCATTTCAGGACTACTATCCGGATCATCTCAGCCACTGCTACGGCTGCGGCCGTCTGAACCAGTATGGTCTGCAGGTCAAGAGCTACTGGGAAGGCGATGAGACGGTCTGCCGATTTCAACCCAAACCCTATCACCTTGCCATCCCCGGCTACGTCTATGGCGGCCTGATCGCCTCGCTGGTCGATTGCCACTGCACCGGGACGGCAGCCGCTGCCTCTTACCGTGCCGAAGGGCGGGCCATGGACACCGACCCACCACTCCGTTTCGTAACTGCTTCACTGCATGTCAACTACCTGCGTCCCACCCCTCTGGGGGTGCCGCTTGAGGTGCGGGCATCGGTGAAGGAGATCAAGGGGCGGAAGGTGGTGATGGCTGCCACGGTGTCGGCCGAAGGGGAGGTGTGTGCCCGGGGTGAGGTCGTCGCTGTCAGGATGCCCGACCACCTGATACCACCATAGTTTATTGTGATAGAGGCAGAGGAGGAGACGTCGGTTGGGTGAACTACTGATTCGGGAAATCAAGGCCAACAAAACAACCTTTCGCTGCAAGGCTGCTGGCTTGAGCAACGTTTCTGGGGAGCCGGTCATTTTCCTGCATGGCTTTCCCGAGACTTCGAGCATGTGGGCTAGCCTGATGACACAGTTGGCAGACGAAGGCTATTGCTGCTTTGCCCCCGACCAGCGGGGCTACAGTCCCGGGGCGCGTCCGGACAGGATGGAAGCCTATACTTATGATGAACTGGTCTCGGATGTCGTCGCCCTGGCTGATGCTATGGAATTTCGGCGTTTCCACTTGGTTGGGCACGACTGGGGTTCCGTAGTTGGCTGGGCTGTTGTACACATGTATCCAAACCGCATTCAAAGCTGGACCGCCATGTCAGTGCCCCACGTGGATGCATTTCGGTCTGCCATCGCTGATGACCCTGACCAGCAGCAACGGAGCCAGTACATAAGCCTTTTCTTGTTGCCAGGGCAGGCCGAGGAAGTGCTGGTCGGCAACGATTTTGCGGGATTGCGCGCTGCCTGGTCCTCGATACCGGCCAACCAGGTGGAGGATTACCTCACGGTTTTCTCTCAGCCAGGGGCGATGACAGCAGCCCTCAACTGGTATAGAGCCAATGCTCGCCTTCTGGATCCAGGCGATCGCGGGGAGAAGTTCGGTCCAGTATCGCACCCGACGCTGCTGCTCTGGGGGAATCAGGATATCGCCGTGGGACGTGCATCCGTGGAACGAACGGCACCCTACATGCGCGGCCCGTATCGGCTTGTCGAACTGAATGCTGGCCACTGGTTGGCTCAAGAGGAACCCCAGCGCGTCTACAAAGAAATCCGTGAGCACCTTCGGGCAAATCGGATGCCGTAGGCCGAATGTCAGGGGGTGATGCCACAGCGTGTCGGGCACCCGGCGCACTGGTTGCCTGGTGGATTGCTACCTTCTCGAGTCATCCTCACGGCAGGGGCAGGGAGCCGAGCAATTGTCGCACTCAACCTCGCACGGTTCCACATGAATTATCACGTTGGCCCGCTGTAGCCTGCTTTCGATATCCTGCTCCAGGTGATCGCACATCGAGTGCGCCTCATCCACGCTGGCGTTCTTGGGCATGACCAGGTGAAGGTATATGTGGCGGCGGTCCCCCGCCTTGCGGGTGCGCAGCTCGTGAAAGTCAACCAACAGCCCCATATGCTCCTTGATGCACTTCCTGACGATCTCCTCCTCTGCCTCGGGCAGCTTGATATCCATCAGCCCATCACACGATTTCCTCAAGGTGACGAAGGCTGCCCTGGCGATGAGCGCGGCTACCAGCAGAGAGACGATGGGGTCCGGCAGGTTGCTCCCGGTCATCTTTACCAGGATGAGGCCGGCGAGGACGGCGATGGAGCTAAGCACGTCGGCGAACATATCTCGCCCCGAGGCCTCCAAAGCCGTAGAATCCGCGGCTTTGGCCACCTTGAAGGCGTACCAGGAGACGATGGCATTTACTACTATGGCCGCCACGGTCACGTAGATTCCCAGCGTCACGAGCTCCAATTGCCCCCCGGAGATGAGCCTTCTGATGGCCTCGTAGACAATGGCACCGGCGGCAAAGAATATCAATCCTGATATGACCACACCGGCGATATCCTGGGCTTTGCCATGACCGAAGGTATGGTCGGCATCAGGGGGACGGGCTGCTATTCTGATGCCTAGGAAACCGACAATCACGCCTGCCAGATCAATGGTGCTGTGAATGGCGTCGGCGCGAATGCCGATGCTGCCGGTCACAACGCTGGTCACTGCCTTCATGGCTATCAGCAGGCCGATAGTGATCATGGAGAGCTTGGCAGCAGTATCCGGCCGTCTGAGGAACTCTTTGAGAGCCGTCTTGCGTCGTTCTCGGGTTTCGTCGGTCACTTGTCTTGCCTCCTCGAGGGCAACAAAATAGCCCGCAGGACACCCGGTCCCGCAGGCTCGAGAACCCGCTGCCAAACCAGCCCGGCGACGCCATCAGCAATTCGGACTCTGGCGTGCCTGTTCCAGGCTTAAAAACCATTCTAAGGGAGCCAATCCAATGTGTCAACATTGCCCGTGGCCCTGGCTACCAAGCTGCATCCATAATTGTGCCCGCATGCTGGCGTGTGATACGATTCAACAGGGCCGTGGGCCGCTATGTGAAGGTGCAGGGAGTAACCGCAGTTGCTATACGCCGGAATTGACCTGGGGATTGTCACCGCAAAGGCGGCAATCATCGAAAATGGCCGTATCCTTGCCTTCGAAACCCTGCCCTACAAGGGCTTCCCGGATCAGGCAGCAGTTAAGGTGATGGAGAAGGCCGTGGCCGGGGCTGGCCTGTCACAGGGACAGATAGACTGTTGTCTGGCCACCGGGTTGGGCGCCAAAGCCGTTCGCTATGCTGACGATGTGATTCCGGACATCATCTGCCTCCTCAGAGCCGTGAGACAACTCAACCCCGGGGCAAGGACCGTCATCGACGTGGGCGGGCACAGTTTCACGGCCTTCAATATCACCGAAGGCGGGGACATAAGGGAGTCCGCTGTCACCGACAAGTGCGCTGCCGGCATAGGAATGCTCCTCGATGTCATGGCCGACGTCCTGGAAATGCCACTCGACCAACTGATCCGGGCTTCGGCCAACTCCGAGCATCATATTTACATAAATAACCAGTGCCCCATATTCATGGAGAGCGAGGTGATCTCCCTGATCAATGATGGCCATGACAGCCTGGACATCTTTGCCGCTGTTGCCTCTGCAGTGGCGGCCAAGATTGCTGGCCTGGTGCGAAGGGTAGATGTGGAGCCGGAGGTGGTCATGGTCGGTGGTGTGGCCAGGAACAGCCTTGTGGTCAGGAATCTGGAACAGAAGCTGGGGCTGAAGCTGGCCGACCCCGGCGGACTCGATCCCCAGGTTGTCGGAGCCTATGGTGCTGCTCTGCTGGCAGAGGAGAGACACCGTGGTTAAGGCGGGCGGAAAGATGATCGTTGCCGGCTGCGATGTCGGCGCTCTGACCACCAAGGCCGTGGTCATGAGGGATGGCGCCATCCTGGGGTCCGAGATCGTCCGGTCGAGGGCAAAAGCCGTCCAGTCAGCCACCGGTGTCATGGAAAAGCTGCTCCAGAAGCTGGGCCTTTCCTGGCAGGACATACAGTACTGTGTGAGCACCGGCTACGGCCGCAACATCCTGCCCTTTGCCAATGGCAATATCAGCGAGATATCCTGCCACGGCAGGGGGGCCAACTGGCTGGTGCCCTCCGTGAGGACCGTCATTGACGGGGGCGGGCAGGACTGCAAGGCCATACGGGTGGACGAGAACGGCCTTCTGGTGGACTTCCGCATGAACTTCAAATGCGCCGCCGGAACAGGCAGGGCTCTGGAGATCATGGCCGAGAGCCTGGGGATCGACGTCTCCGAGCTGGGCCCCCTGTCGCTTGAGGCGTCGGACCCTGTTGTGTTGAGGAAGCCCTGCTGTATTCTGACCCAGATTGAAATCCGCAACCTCGTCTTCGAAGGCAGAAACCGGGCTGACATCGCCGCCGGAATCAACGATATCACGGCACGCCAGATCCTCCATCTGGTCAACGATTTGGGTGTAGAGAAGGACATTGGGGTAACTGGTGGCATTGCCAGGAACATCGGACTGGTCAAATGCATGGAGCGCGGGCTGGGTACGGAATTTATTCGCTTTCCCGAAGACCCCATGCTCATCGGAGCTATCGGGGCGGCCCTCTTCGCTGCCGACAGGGTCAGAACGGCTGCCTAGTCATCCACTGCTGATCTGCAAGGTGCAATTACTCTCGTGGCCTCTCGGCACAGCGGACACTTGTGTGATACAATCTATGTCGTCTGACTCACCTGTTGAGGACCATCTGGTGAGGCGTCGATGGCGTGATCGAGACACTCAGACACTGAGAAAGGAGTCAACCGAATGAACTTTGTTGAGGTCGGCAAAGCAAGCGAGGTCCCTGTGGGGAGCATGAAGCTTTTCGTTGTTCAGGGCAAGGAGATACTGGTCGTCAACTACGAGGGGAAGCACTATGCCATGGCAGGAAGATGCACCCACATGAATGGCGACCTTTCCAAGGGCAAACTGGAAGGGAAGACGGTGACATGCCCCAGGCACGGCTCTGTATTTGACGTGACGACGGGGGCCTGCATCACCGGGCCGAGGATAGTCTTCCTTAAGTTCAGGGCCAAAAGTGCATCCACTTACGAAGTCAAAGTTGAGGGTGGCAGCATCAAGGTCAACATCTAGCCGTACTCAGGGTCGATGAGCAAGAACCTGGGGGGATCAAACCTATTTCGGCTTCTTCTCCGGTGGGAAGACCTTCTCAAGCTCCGCAATCAGGGGAGGCAGATCCTCGGTGACCGTTTTCCAGAGGATATCAAGGTTGATGTCAAAATAGGCATGGATCAGGCGGTTTCTCATGGTAACGATGTTTGGCCACGGGATTTGCGGCCATTGCTCTCGACCTTCCTTGGTTACCTTCATGGCCGCTTCCCCTATGATTTCAATGGTTTTGACCAGGGCTAGGGTCAACTGGCGGTTGGCATCCAGAGATAGTCTATTCTGTCCGGTGGCAAAGGACACAGCTTCTCTGGCGGCGTCCAGCATGTGGCGCAGACGTATCGAATCATCTTTCTGCATACTGAACCTTTGCTGACCGACAGACGTCTTCCCTGAAGTAGCGGCTCAAATCCTGCGCCGTCCTTAGGTCGACCCTGCGGCCCAGGAGTCCTGACAGTTCAAGTTCCATGCCAGCCAGCTTGATTAGCCCTGGTACATGGTTCGGGTCGAATTCAACCAGGAAATCAATATCGCTATCTGGCCTCAGCTCACCGCGTAGAGCAGAGCCGAAAAGTGACAACCGGCGGATGTGATTTCGCCGACAAAACTCGGCAACCTCTTCCCTTGGGAGATCGACGGTCATCTTGTCCATTATGGTGCCTTTGCTGTCTCACTTTTAGCACGTCACTGCTGGTCAGGTCAATCCCCTGATCTACCAGCGCTGCAATCTGCCCCGAATCTCTCGCTCTTGAAACCCGTGTCTTACCTATCAGACGATGTGTCCTCTCGCAGCGGTTCTCATTCCCCCCACATTTTCTGCAGCTTCTCCACGTCGAAATAGAAATCCTGCATTTCCACCACTTTTCCCCCTCGTATTTTCAGCACGCTTATGCCGCTGTTCTCGTAAACCTGCCCCGCCTTGTTGGTGACCCTTTTCTCGAACCGGAGGGCGATGGTGTTGGTCATTCCCAGGGCCAGGATATTCTTGATGTAGGTCTCTCTGGCTACGCATTGCTCCTCGGGAAACTGGTCGAAGTACTTGTCGAAGAACTCCTGTATGGCTGCCTTACCCTTCCGCGTGCCGCTGACCGACATCTTGCCCGGGTAGGTGATCACGGCGTCGTCCGCGTAGCTGGCCACGATCTTATCTTTCCGTCGCTTGTTCAGGTCATCCATGGCGCCGCGAAGCGCCAGCTTCATAATCAAGGCTCCAATCATTCGAACACCTCCCTGCTGCCATATATGTAGTGGCCCTCCGCGCTGGGCGACGGAACCGTGCCACCCAGCATATCATAAGATGGAATGACGACCTGATACAAGCAACCCCAACATGTCCTGCACCGCCATTTCCGCACGCTCAAATCATTCGGGCCCACGCACAAAACTCGTTTGACTGACCATGAATTGCGTTATAGACTGATGCCACGGAGGTGGGTACATGTCTAGAAGAGTGAAGATCATCGCTATTGTAGTCGCCATTGCGGTTCTCCTGGGGATTATCGGCGGCACGGTCTATGCAGCGGGCGTAGGTCGTGGAGGTCCGTGTGCCCTCTGGGATAGTGCTTGTGGTCAAGCGCTTGGAGACCGATCTGGTTGCTGCGGCGACAACGGCGGCGGGCTGCAGGACGGCTCCTGTCACTAGTGACTTGAAGCAATGGTGTCGATAGCCCTGACTCAGCCACTGGCGGCAAACACCTGGCTCTCTTGCGCGCACGTCTGATATAATCATTCCATCGTGCTCAAGAAAGAACAGTAGGAGGGTCAGAACGAATAGCGTCGGCGCTCTTGCCTGCTCTATGTTCCCTTCAACATCAACACTAACAAGGCAAAATAGCTGCTGGCCGCTGTTAAGGGGAGCCCCGCACGGCTTTGAGAGCCTCATTCAGCCGTTCCAGAAAGGCCTCCCTGTCCGACGGCGATATGACCACGTTCCAGCCCTTCTTGCGGACGATCTCCATGGCGGTGCGTGAGGATGTGGCCAACTGCAAGCCCCAGTAGCCGAAGGTCTTTGAACCCGAGGCCA
>JBGOWL010000240.1:0-3275 GCA_041478585.1 Dehalococcoidia bacterium
CCAAATCTCTGCTCTGCCAGGTTGCCAGCCGACATCATGTGTGGGAGGAGTCGGGCATCTTGGGGACCGTTTTCAAGCGAATTGGGTTAGTTTCTGCTTCGCCTCGTGGTAGCTCAGGAACCGATCAATAGCCTTGGCTGCGCTTGCCATGGAGTGATAGACGGGCATGCCTGCCTCACTGCAGCCTCGCTGTAGATCGAGGGCTTTCTGCCAGTCCCAGTTGGTGATCAGGAATTGCAGTACCAGAGCCAGTGGCTTGTCCGTTTCCCGGTGGATTCTGGTAACAAAGTCGCGGAATTGATTGATTTCAATGTCAAAGGCAGATGATGAGAACCAGGCGGCTTGACCGAAACCGGCGTGAATAAGCCCGAAGTCAAAACTATCACCCCCGCTGTAGCTGAGCAGCCTCTTGACCACGTCGTAGAAACTCTGGCTGTATCCTACCATCGATAGATCGATGGGGTTCTTAAAGATCATTCCGGCAGTGTTGCCAAAAAGCTCCATGAGCTCTTTGATGAGTTCTGGCGGTAGCCTGGGCACTGTGAAGCCCGCAGTGGTTAGCTCATCGGTAGCCAGGACGCTGGCCCCTCCACCACCTCCGAAGACGCCTACCTTTCGACCCTTGGGGAGGGGTAGCAATGCGAACGTGACCAGCAGATCGACCATCTCTTCCAGATTGCAGACGCTGATTGCCCCGGACTGCTGGATCAGGCTATCCCAGACTTCAGCAGAACCAGCCAGGGAACCCGTGTGCGACGCAGCTATTTCGCCCCCGGCCCTGGTGTATCCACCCTTGAGGATGAGGACAGGCTTTGCGGCCGACAGTCTGGACAGTACTCGGTGGAAGCGCTCTCCGTCCTTGATGCCCTCAATGTAGGCCGCTACTATCTCGGTTTCGGGGTCGTGTGCAAAATACTCGAGCAGGTGGCTCTCGTTGATATCGCAGGCATTTCCGTACGAGACTGCCTTGCTGAACCGGACGCCCCTTTGGCTGGCTGCCCGAATGAGGTAGGAGGTATTGCCACCGCTTTGGCCAATGAGAGCCACTTTGCCCACCCGTCGTGAGAAGTCCGAGGCAAACGATAGCCCGACTTTGGGTGAGTAGACGCCCAGGCAGTTGGGACCGACGATTCTTATCCTTGAGGCTTGCGCGATACGGACAATTTCTCTCTCCAGATCTCGACCTTCTTCTGTGCCGGTTTCTGAGAAACCGGAGGTGTAAATGGAGATTGTTCTTACGCCCTTGGCGGCGCAATCTCTGACCAATTGGGGTACGTAGGGAGCCGGTATGCAGCATATGGTGTAGTCGACAGGCCCGGGTATATCTTTGATATTCGTATAAGCCAGCAAACCCGAGACCTCTGTGCCCTTTGAATTGATGGCATAGATGCTGCCTTTGAAACCGGAGGTGCGTATGCTGTCCAGGAACCATTGCCCTGACTTCCCCGGGGAAGCACCGGCAATGGCGATGGACGTTGGATAGAAAACGGAGTCCAGTGAACCCATTTCAGCCTCCTCAACAACAGGCTATTAGGAGTAGACTATGGCCAGAGGGCGAATCTGTTGGTGGCGCTTTGTTTTAGCCTGTCCCTGCTGCCCGTCGTTTCTCATAGTACTGCAGCATGTGATCAATGGCTCTGGCCGCGCTCGCCATTGAGTAGTATACAGGTATCCCTGCCGCGGCGCAGCCCTGCTGCAGGTCTTCTATGCCCTTTTGCCAATCCCATCCAGTGATAAGATACTGCATCACCAGTGCCAGGGGCTTGCCGACCTCGCTGCGGATCTTGGTCACTGCGTCTCTGAAGAAATTGATCTCAGCATCGAAAACCGACGTGGAGAACCAGGCAGCCTGTCCGAAACCAATATGGATGACCGATAGGTCTGCAAATCCTTCGTAGGTGAGCAATCGTTTGATGAGGTCATAGAAGCGCTCGCTATAGGCAAACGATGAGAGATCAACGGGATTGTCCAGGATTAGTCCTGCCTCGGTAGGAACGGAACTGCTGATTTCATCCCTGATTGCCTCAGGGAGCGGCGGCAGAACGAATCCATGCCTGGCCCAGTCGTCGGTACCTAGAACGGCTGCACCACCTCCTCCTCCGAATATGCCCACTCTCCTCCCCAGGGGAACTGGAAGCAGAGAGAAAGTGACCAGCACGTCAACCAGTTCCTCCAGGCTGTAGACACGAATGGCTCCAGCCTGCTGTAGAAGGTTGTCCCACACCTGGTCGGAACCGGCCAGTGAGCCGGTGTGGGAGGCGGCTGCTTTTGCACCCGCACTAGTATGTCCTCCCTTGAGGACCACGACTGGCTTCTGTTTGGTCAATTCTGTGAGCGTCTGATAGAATCTGGGGCCGTCTTTCACGCCCTCTATGTAGATGGCCACTATCCTGGTGTCATTGTCATTAGTGAGGTACTCCAGCAGTTCACATTCATTGACGTCACAGGCATTTCCGTAGGAGACAACCTTACTGAACCGAACTCCTCTGTAGGTGGCTGCCCTGGTGGTGTAGACTGAATTTCCACCGCTCTGGCAGATGAAGGCCACGTCCCCACTTTCGGCGGGGAAGTCTGAGGTGTAGGTGAATCCCACTTTGGGGGAGTATACCCCCAGACAGTTCGGGCCTATTACTCGAACTCCGGTCTCCCTGGCCAGGTGCGATATCTCGCCTTCCAGTTGCCTGCCCTTTTCAGTACCGCTTTCGGAGAAACCAGCGGTGAATACCGAAACCACCTTTGTTCCTTTGGAGGCGCAGTCCCTGATGAGTTGAGGTACTGCTGGGGCCGGGATGCAACAGACGACATAGTCCACATGGTTTGGCACCTCTTTGATGCTGCGATAGGCTTTCAGACCTGAGATATCTTCCCCTTTGGAGTTGATGGCATACACCTTGCCCTTGAAACCGGAAGCAAGGACGCTGTCGAGAAATAGTTGCCCCGACTTGCCGGGAGAGGCTCCCGCGATAGCTACGGAGGTGGGATTGAATAGAGCATCCAGGGAGTTTGTCCTTTTCTGCATTATTGGTTCTTTCTAGTTGTGCTGTGGTATGGCACTGGGCGGCGACACCCTTATTACCGCATCATACTCGGGAGGGCAGACTGTCTGGCAGTTCCCACATTTGACACACTTGGTTTGATCGATGATCTTTGTTCTCTTCTCATCGCTTCTGATTGCCTCGGCAGGGCAGGTGAGTATACAGTGTTCACACCCCCGATCGCATTTCTCAGGGACTATGTAGTAAGCAATCAACTCCTTGCATACTAGTGCCGGACAG